>NZ_JBNQGD010000288.1:0-1294 GCF_050436765.1 Arachidicoccus sp.
TTCGCAACACACTTCAAACACCGGGCGCCGGCACTAGACAGTCCTCTCTTTTTTTTTATTCTCACAAAAAAAAACACGACCCGAAGGCCGCCTGGTTTTGTTCTAATAAATGCACTCTTCCCGCAAGGTCAGAGCTTTTGTGCATGTATTAGCTCTAGAATTACCACAGTTATCCAAGTAGGATTTGTCAAGATCAAGTAAATTACAGCTGTTGTAATGAGCCGTTCGCGGTTTCACGATAAAATCGTTTGAACTTATACATGCATGGCTTAATCTTTGAGATGAACACATCAGTTCAGGCAGGATCAACCAGATCTTTGCTAGATTTTAGTCTTAGCTAGACTTTGCCGACCATTTCTACCATCAAAAGAACGGGAAATGGACCGTCTGCACACCCCAAAACTAGTGGTTTTCCCGAAGGAGAGCCCAACAAGCAAGGAGAGTGCAAACACGGCAATTTACACGAATACACTCAAAAGAGTGTATAGGCATAATCGACGGTTGAAGTCGAATATAACGACTTTCCGCCATTTGAGCAATTACTATCTTGCTATATAGCGAAAAACATCGAATATTCCTTCCAATAAATAAATCAAGAAAAACACAACACGTTCGCAGAATTGTGTCAAAATATAAATTCCACGTCTGTAATCAAACTTTTTAATGTGGTTTGGGAAGTTTGCGATTTTTGCAACAACAAATACTGAAACAAATTTTAAATTTTCAAAACATTTTTCAGAAAAAAAATTTTTTGTACGAGTCGAAGCAGAGGAGTGGTGGATTTCCTCTTGCGAGTTGAAGCAAAGGCGAGAAAACACTAGAAAACCTAATATGGACAGAAAAGGACAAGCATGCTGATTTCGCCAGTGTTGCGCGCGTGCAGCCCCGGACATTTAGGGGCATCACAGACTTGTAATTGCTCAATTTCGTTCCGATGTACATTGAAAACCCCTCTAAGAAGTCAAAATCGAAGGTTAGGCCTAAGAAAGAGACAAGCACGCTGATTTTGCCACTGTTGCGCGCGTGCAGCCCCGGACATCTCGGGGCATCACAGACTTGTTATTTTTGCTAAACAAGCAAAATTGTCAAAATGGTTGTTGCCATATAGATTCGCTGAAATTCCCGGTTTTCACCACTCAAACAAGAACAATTTTCTGTTTTCAGCGAATTTATGTGGCAGTAGCCATATAGACATTCATATAGACGATTTTGCCTGTTTGCACCACTCAAACAAGGAAAATTGCCCGTTTGAGTAGTGCTAACAGCAAAATCGTCAAATATGGCTGTTGCCATA
>NZ_JBNQGD010000289.1:0-3766 GCF_050436765.1 Arachidicoccus sp.
CCATCTCGGTAAACTCCACATTTGCCCAGTTTATTTTAAGATTAATTGGATGGAGCGACCGATTTAAAACAACCATTGTAGCTAACCCATTTTCACCTTTAAATGCCACTATTTTTAATCCTTTATTTGAAGATTCAGTTTCAATACGAGTCATTCCAGCTTTTATTCTTCGAGAGTAAGCTCCAAAAACGCGCAATTGGTCAGAGGATGGAACGGGGATAAAACCATTCTGCGGACTAGTAACAAAAAGTGAGCGGGTTTCTCCAAAACTTGGCTGTTCAATATTTATCAAATTCCAACAATATCCTATAAGTTTTGCATCCGCAATCGTAAGATTTTTTTGATATAATTGCCCCATAGCTAAAGCAACACGATAGCTATCCGTTTGATATTTAGTATTATTCACACATACTTCTACTGCAAGAAAGGGTCGGTTCACTTGATTGTGCCATTGCGATAATATGGAATCATAACCATCAGGATTAGTGAAATAAGTCTGATAGTCATACTCATTAGATGCACTATAATCAATACTATTCCAGACGCTGCGGTTTCGAGTATATTTAGATGCCCGCTCTAAAGCCAGCCCTATATTCCCTGCATTTGCCATATGTATTTTGACTTTTGCAAAACCAGATTCATCTAAAGCTTTGCGTAATGCCGGTACGAATTTCTTGATGAGCTCCTCCGACATATCAATCTCATTTTGAATACCCACTATTTGAGGGGCTTTCCCCGTCTTCTTAACAGCCTCTCTACAATAACCAATTATCGCTCTGGTATATTCTTTTGTATTATCTCCAATCCAATTAGGAAAATCCCAAAATTCAAATATTACAAACCCACCCAAGTTTTGAATCCTTTTGTTATATCCAAAATCAGACATTTCTCCATCTGGAAAATTATCCCCGTAATAATGTGCCTTAGCATAATTTAAGCTATCCCAATTATCCAGATTATAATTTAGTTCGCCCCCAACCGGGTATTCTCGCTGACAAAGCAAATTGTATTCTTTTATGTATTTCCACCACATAGCTTTACCTGCATCGCTCAACTCGTTGTAAGCTGTTGGTGCAGTTGTGCCTCCCCAACCAAGCATTTTTTGATATATCTTACCAGGATTCACACTCACACTCGCCTCCAAAGCTTTGGGCTGTAAAATTCTTGCAACAAGTGTTCCTTCATTCCCGGTAAGGTGTATCTGATTTCTGCGAATATCTTCAATGAAGATTTGATGTATAACCTCTTTCCCATTTAAATAAATATTAAGTCCAAACTTATAATTCATTTCAACAGTTATGGCTTTTACAGGTCTGTTTGAAATTAGAGAAATAGTATCAGCGTCAGATTGGGGATATATGGGCAGGTTTGTTTTTCCAATATTGAATCCATAAGAATCATAATACTGTTTATAAAACTCAATTTTATTATTTTTAACGATGACATAAAACCCTTCTCTGGGTCCTGTAAATATCCATTTTAGACCTCTATCTCCCGTTATAGAATCTAAAACCAAAGTTCTCTTAAATAAAGCAGGTAAAACCTTCGAGAAATATTTTCGCTCATTTGGAGAATAATTCCCCCAACCAGATCTCACTATTTTACCATAGCCTAGAAAAAATTCGGTAGCGACAACACCTTTAGGTTCTTTCCAAATAGGCAAATCTATTTGCTGAATAGTATCTCTTGAATTTGCGAAAGAGGATAAATAAAATCCTATTAGCAAATTAAAAATAAGAGTTACTTTCAAAAAGAGAAGTTTCATTTTTTTAATTTTTTGTTTTCATTCCTGTTTAATTTAATACAGACAGATTGTCTATTGACTAATTTTAAGAATACAACTGCTGTTTTAATTAAAACCTTCTGCAAGGTCAAAGTCGTTTTTTTGGTACGCTGTACATCATTTCATATTTAGTAGACCACTTAATTTCCCACTTTGAAAGATGCCACTTGTCTGATATCTCTGGAAGATGCCCCTGCCAATATTTTATATTTTCCTGGCTCAAGAACCCATTTATGAGCCGCATCACTAAAATAGGCAAGGTTATTAACGTCAATTATCAATGATACATTTACCGATTTACCCGGTTCCACCAAAACTTTTTTAAATGCTTTCAATTCTTTCTTAGGTCTTAACACGGCTGATTTTACTTTACTTACGTATAATTGCACAACTTCTTTACCTGCTACTTGACCAGTGTTTTTAACAGTTATAGTTGCTGATATTTTATCTCCGGCTTTGTATTTTTTCTTATCGGTAAACAATTTTGAATAAGCAAAACCGGCATAAGATAGTCCATAACCAAAACAATATAGCGGCTTTATTTTCCTGGTATCATACCAACGATAGCCTACCAATATTCCTTCTTTATAATGTGTAGTAAGATTCTTACCCGGATAAGTGCCCAGCCAAAAAGCAGGTGAATCATGTAAAGAAGCCGGGAAGGTAAAAGGTAATCTTCCGGAAGGGTCAATAACACCTTTTAATACATCAGCCAGGGCATTGCCCGCTTCCGAGCCATTGAACCATGACCAAACGATTGTATGGCTTTCCTTTTTTATTTTGCCCAAATCATAGGGCGCACCAGCCATTATAACAATGATGGTATTTGGATTTGCAGCGGTTACCGCATCCACCAAAGCTTGCTCTCCAAAAGGAAGTTCAAGATTTTTACGGTCATGCCCCTCACTTTCATATTCTCTGTTGGAGCCTATACATAAAATGGCAATGTCGGTAGTTTTTGCAAGTGCCACCGCTTGGTCTATTAGATATTGATTCGGCTCATCAAAACCAGCATTTTGTGCATCTGTATTGCTTGCTAAATAGTTCGCTTTATATCCTTGGGCAAATTTAATTTCGGCAGTACTACCAAATCTAGATTTGATTCCTTCCAATGCAGTAATTTCGAATTTAGCTTTTACCCCAGCTCCATAACCACCTAAAGCAAAAGTACGTGTAGCGTTGTCACCGATTACAGCGATGCTTTTGATTTTCTTACTATTTAAAGGCAATAAATGTGCATCATTTTTTAATAAAACAATCGATTCAGATGCAATATCATATACCGCTTTACTGTGTACTGGAGTGGCAATACTTCCTTCGGGGTGATTGGCGCTCATAGAAGTATGATACATCACCCACAAAATCCTTCTGACTTTATCGTCTATTGTTTTTTCTGAAACTTTACCGGCTTTTACTGCAGCAAGCAAAGGATCAGCAAAATACCATTTATTATAAGGTCCGCTGGAGCCCATTTCAATATCGAGACCTGCATTTGCTGCCGCAACAGTATGATGTGTCCCTCCCCAGTCGGACATTACAATTCCTTTAAAGCCCCATTCTTTTTTTAAAACAGTGTTTAATAAGAAATTATTTTCGGAACACCAATAACCATTTAGTTTATTATATGCCGACATTACTACATAAGCATTTCCTTCTTGCACTGCAGCTTTAAATGCAGGAAAATAAATCTCACGCAATGCACGTTCATCTACTATTGCATCTATGGTATTACGATCAACCTCTTGATTATTTGCCGCAAAATGTTTGACACAAGCTGCCACATGCTGACTTTGAATACCTTTCACAGCCTGTACAGCTAATTGCGCATTGAGGTAAGGATCTTCAGAATAATATTCATAAGTACGGCCACAAAGTGGCATTCTACAAATATTAAATGCTGGAGCAAGCATAATATTTTTCTTACGGGCGTTGGCTTCTTCGCCTAAAACGACACCGTATTTATTTGCCATAGCGGGGTTCCAG
>NZ_JBNQGD010000290.1:0-2762 GCF_050436765.1 Arachidicoccus sp.
TCGTTGGAACAGGTAATATTTCCCACACGAGCCACATCGCTACGCATAAAATAGTCAACAATATCTTCTCTATTTAGTGAAATAGGTCTATCCGCCTTGACTTCAATATATTGAAATCCTTTATAATTAAAATGCGGCATAAAGGTTTCAGAACCTTTCCCGTTAAGGATATAAATATCGGTTCCAAAGGGATCATAGCTGCGCGTATCATTCGCTAAAAAATAATCTACGTTGGACTGATCTGGATAACCGCTTTTATCCAAAAACTCTGCATGAATGACCCGAACGGTCGTACCTGAATCTCCATTCAAGGTAACTTGTGTAACACCAGCAATATTTCTCCCTAGATTATAAACATAAGTAGAGTCATTCATCCGTTGCATACTTATGGGTTTTATTTCCTGCACATTTCTAATCGGTTGCATGCTTTGTGCAGAAATATTTTCGCCGGGTGCTTTTCTATAAACAACATTTTTCCATTTACTGTCATCAAAATTTACCTTATTCCACCCAAGTTGTTCTAAGCGCGCATCATAATGTTCACCTGTATAAATACTATTAAAAACAATAGGGCCAAGTGAAGTTTTCCAGCTTTCATCTGAACTAATCGTTTCGACTGATCCATCCTCATAAGTAATTCTTACATCCAAACAAAACGCTGGACGATTTCGCCAAGGTGCACGCTCATAATCCCACACAGCCTTGGATTGAAAATTATACCAACCATTACCAAGTAACACACCAATCGCATTTTTGCCCGCCTGCAGATTTTGGGTAACATCATAAGTTACATATAAAGTCCGCCGATCAAAACGAGTATAAGCGGGATCTAAACGATGATCACCAATTTTCTTTCCATTGATATACAATTCATACAAACCAGCTGCAGTAATATAGGCGCGTGCAGATTTTATTTTTTTCTCCGTGGTAAATAACTTTCTAAAGTAAGGTGCAGGTTTAAGGTTGATATCTTGTCCATCACTTATCCAGAAGCCTTTCCAATTACTTTCAGAAAGCATCCCTGTTTCAAAACTAGCAACAGAGGAGACTATAGATTTATCAGCATTTAGCCATGAAGAAACCCTCCAATAATATTTAGTAAACGGTTGCAAATGTTTCCCCTGATAAACAACTAAATTATTGGATAATTTAATTCTCGAGGTTTGCCAGTTATTCCCCTTCCCTTTTAAAACATCCAGAGAATCTGTACCTACAATAATTTGGTAGGCCATGTGAGCAATATTGGGACGTCCATCTTCTATCTGCCACATAAGTCGAGGATGGACATTGTCAATACCCAAAGGGTTTGCTAGATAATCACATTTCAGATCGTCAACAGAAGCTTGTTGTGCACAACAAATTGAAACAGGCAGGGATAAAACAATGAAAGAAAGTATTTTTCTATATAAAGAATTCATAGTTGCAAAAAATGGTGAACAGATATAATGAGGGTGCTACAGACAAATATTTTATTACGGTGAAGGAGGCCGTTTTATTTCCATGTCTAGTATTATTTTACTTTTCTGAGGCGTTAATCTGAAAACCTGTCCAACTTTTTTACTGAATGAGCCTTTTGAAGCTGTAATCGTGTAATTGCAATTTTCTGCAGACGCCTGAACAGATTTCGTAGTGATAGCTTTAAATGGCAGAATGGTATTTTTGACCGCATCTAAATCTAAAAACCAAGTTTGCTTTTTGTCTGTCTTTAGATATATTGTTATTTGCTTATCGGTAAATTGAATATTTAAATTTCCCGAGATATTTTTTAGATGCCAAATCACACTTAAAACTCCCTTTTTATTATCACTTACAGAGGGTTTATCATCGCCTTGCAACAAGACCTCCTTATGGTTAATAATCGTTTTAAACCAAAGACCTGCCGATCGCTTATTATTACTCCACAAATAACCATCTACAAAAGGTAATGTAAATAAATGGCATTCATTGGACGTCGTAGGTGTATCGATATAAGGAGATGGAATATTTTCATTGAATAAATGGATATCTCTGAAACGCAGACTTCCATTATCCCATAATAAATTGGCCCTATAAAATTTACTGTCAAACCATACTGTTTTTTTGCTTCCTCCCGGCAAGTCTTCGAGTGCCGTAACGGAAGTAGACGGTGTGGTGCTAAAATTTTTGCTAAACCATTCTCCCGATTGCGCCAATGTTTCCACTTTTATCTTGCCTTCGTCTCTGAGTTTTTCAAAGAGCGGAAACTGTATTTTCAACCCTTTCGCCATTGCGTCCCAAGTGAAAGAATTTTCCTGGCCAGCCTGAGTATAGGCAAAGGCCATAGAAGCTCCATTTACAAATTGCCTAACAAACCAATGTACCCATAAGGAATCTCCTCCTGCTTTTGGATAAACAGGTTCCAATGTCACCACGCCTTGTCTTTGCTGGGTCAAACCGTCGTCATATTGTCGAATAGGATCACTGCCTAACATTCTGAAAATAGGAACAGGTATTTGTTGTCGAATATGTTGTGCAGGCATATAAGCATTCACTTTACTGGGATAATAAGCCTGATTCCAATAACCACCCCACAAAGTATAACCATCAGTCCCATACTGATCTTTGCAATTGGCAGAAGCTACAATATGATACTTTTCGTACATGTAATTTAAGCTGTACGCATCGATAAACCACGAAGCCACAGACTCTGGATAATAACCGAATATTCTTTTAAAATCCTTCATATATGTATCAATCAATTTTCCTCTTTCAGCCGGGGTATAGCCAGTAGAAAAACCAATATT
>NZ_JBNQGD010000291.1:0-5862 GCF_050436765.1 Arachidicoccus sp.
ATCCTAATCCCGTGGCTATTTGAGGTAAAAAGTTTTTGTTTTTGGTACTATTTATATCAAACTGTACGTCTACCGTTGCCATCAGCGTTCTGGGCGCAATCTGGTATCTTATATTAAACTTGGGCGTTATTCGCTCCGAAACGATTTTATTTACGGCGGCTTCAGCTAAAGCAACCGGATTATAGGTTTTGCTATATTGCCCTTGTATGTTGGACGCTGGTGAAAAATAAAGCGGCGTAAGATTACCAAACTCATCAAATTGATATACGCCCATATTTGGCATTTTCATATAAGCTACATTACGCACGCCATCTGAATAATTGCGGTTATTTTCACTATGGGAAAAAGAGAGATCAGTTTTTATATGGATCTTTTCCGAAACATCATAATCGAGATTGATGCGATTGCTAATGCGCGTCAGATCTGTTCCTATGGTAACGCCTTTTTGGGTCAAATATTCCATAGAAGCGTAATACATAGCCTTAGTACCTCCGCCTGACATGGAGATATTATGATCTTGCGTATTTCCTGACCTTGAGATAGCATCTACCCAGTTGGTATTATTACTATAATTGTAATAATTATAGGGATCATTGGGATCGTATTTAAACTCGTTCACTGTTTGGGTATTGAGCGGAATACCATTATTATTCATATACTCTTCTGGAATCAGATCAGAATATTGAGCACCGGTAAGCATTGGAATAGACTGTGCTTTTGGAGAGACCGATCCTTTAAAAGTATAAGCAATCGTTGGCTTACCTCTGCTGCCGCGTTTTGTATTAATTATTAATACACCGCTTGCTCCTCTGGATCCCCAGATGGCAGTTGCAGCGGCATCTTTTAAAATGGTTATATCCTTAATATCGGAGGGGGCTATGTTTATTAAAGCCGCATATCCTTGTTCATCTGCCGTTCCAAAGTCAAAGTCTGAAGGTATTTCCGTGTCGTAAGGCATACCATCGACAACAATGAGCGGGTTATCGGAGGAGTTTATGGAAGAAGTTCCTCTTATTCTAATCTGTAATCCTGCGCCCGGATCACCAGAATTGGCCGCAATATCAACACCCGCGAGCCGCCCTTGTAATGCCTGGTCAATAGAGGTGGCTTGCATTTCTTCCATCTCTTTGGCGTTGATATGGTCAACTGCAGTCGTTAAATTCCGCTTCTTTATTGGCAACATGCCATTATCAATGGTGCTTTGTGAGATCACTTGCACATCGTTTAGCGACGATAACTCTGCCTGCAATTTTATAAAATAGATACGTCGTGTATTTATAGCAAGATCTGTCTGACTTTTGTAACCGATAATAGAAAACGAAATTCTATGTTTTACATCGGTGACTTGTAACGCAAAACTACCTTCCAAATCAGTAATACTACCACGTATTACCCGGTTATCGTTATCCGTTTCCGTAACGGATACACCACTTAAAGGAGCCCCTTTTACATCCGTTACCTTACCGGTGACTATAACTTTATCTTGGGCATTGGCCAGAGAAAACAGACCCGAGAAAACAGTAAGTACGGTAAAAACTAATAATTTTTGTAATACAATTCTCATAATATATATTAAGGGAGTTAGTCTTTGTTGTATTGAAGATAATTGTCGATTAAATGAATGACACAACGGTTGGAAAGATTATTACTTTGATTAATAATCACATGCGCAGTACGTCCCAAATCGTCGATTAAATTCATAGAGCCCTTATAATTCTCCACTCTCACCCGGTAGGTAACGCCGATGTCATTCTGAAGATCTGTATTATACAACATGGGATCTGTATTACCGTCGGGTACCGCTGTATGATCGGCTAAAACATGGTATTGTATAAACTTACGCACCAGATCCATATCATTAGGTGATGTAGAATTGAACTTAGGTACACCCGTGGATTGATCCCCTGGTAGATACCCATCCTTCACCGCTTGCATGATAGCAGCGTTTGTGGGAACAAACAACGTACTGTAGCCCGTTAAGCCGATAATTTCGTTGGTGCTTGTATTAAACAATGAGGTGGAATTTTTCAAATACTCCCAGAAATCGTAGAAGTCAGAAGTCTCATCGGGAGCCAGTTTGTTTAACTGGTATCCAATACCATTTTCAGAGTAAGTAAGAATATTATTGAGATAATATACTTTACCATTTGACGAGGTCTTACTGCTGTCTACATGCGCAACCAGGCCTGCATCCTCTAAACCCGATGTAACTATTTCATTGTTATTAAATTTTATGTATTCTCCTTCACCATCAGCATCTCCGGATTTTACAATTCCACTTCCCGAAAGGTTGTCTGTTTCCGTCTTGTAGTTCCCAAAATATACACAGGTTCTTATGATTCTGTCGAGTCTGTCCGGGACACCATTGGTGCTTCCATTATATTTAAATTCTTCGCTGGAAGAATTATAGGTAAAGCCGGCTGCGGCAAAAACACTATCAGGAATCAGAAAAATATTTACAGGGATATTAGATTTACCTATTAACAAATTCAACCCCGCTGTTTTGAATAAACGGGTCATGAAAGTATATTTGGGATTCAGGTAGGCTTCACTAAAGACGGTACTAAAGATGTCGGCATTCTCTACTTTATTAGTCCCGTAAAAAATACCATTACTCAATATTTTTCTATCAATTACATTTGAACTTGGATCGAAACGAGCGGGCTCAGAAAAGCTATTAACCGTCGATTGAAATTTAGATGGCCAGACAGCGGTGGGAAACATCTGCGCATTTAAAAAATCCGTAATAATACTTATCGGGACACTATCCAATGAAGGATAATATTTCAACAAAGTGTTTTTAACATAGGCATCAACCGCTTCATTATCGGGAGCAAACATCGTCCAACAATCTTGCTGGCCGTCATTATCACCTATCTTTAGAAAGTTTTCATTGTTAGGTGAATAAGCCAATAAGGGAGAATATGCTTTTACGTATACTTTATCAGAATTTCTGGTCAGTGTTTGGTATCGCTGCGTAGCATCTTCATTATAGATAAACTGAACGGTATTATTGGTATATAATCGGTTCAGGATTTTCCAAAAACTGCTATACTGTGGTTGTTTTCTTAAATACTCGTCGATACTAGGTAAGGGGCTGATAACTTTGTCGATTTCATGAATCATCCCGTTTTCAGCATCAATATCTGCAGATACTACACCTGCCTGGCAAATATTGAAACCTGTATATTTAGAATTGGGGTAGAAATAATTATAATCAAATGCAGATAGGCCGGCGGACGATAAATAACTATCTATAAAATAGGTAATGTATTTATTATTATAGTCAGAAGAAATATAATTACCTGTAAGAGAACTGGCTATATTGTTGCGATTTGAAGCAATGGCCTCTATCGGACCATTATCGGAAGTATCTTTATAAAACCCGGTATAATAAGCCGTTCGTCTTCTAAATGCAGCATTGAGTGTCCACCCCGTATTATTTTCTGTCGCTTGATAATCGTTTAAAGTGCTTTTGGAAAACTTATTATATATGAGCATATATTGAATCATTGCTCTGGCTGTCGCAGAATCAATGGATTCAACCCCTTTCATATTATTGGACTTGAAATAATCTTCAAAAGCAGCGTCATTAGGTGCAAAAAATGTCCAATAACCTGCACCGGTTTTTAGTGTCTCTTTATAGCCACTTTTGTCAATAACAGCCAGTAGATCTTTGAAATTTCCCCGACCATCCAAAACCTGGTAGATGGGCGGTGCAAGGTTATCAGGCCTTCCATAAAAGGAATTCCACTCCTTTTTTCTGCAACCAAAAAATAGCATTATTAATAAAATAAATAAAGCATTTGATTTATACATAGCACATTATTATTTATGAATTTTTTTAATGTATTTAAAATATGACATAAGAATTTCCATAGGGATATTTCACTTCCCTACACTTTTATTAAACCATATAGCCGGTGTTATACCATATGCAAAGTTAGCTTTGAAAGCGCAGATAGCTATTCTGCCCTTTCACTCGATAAAAAATGACACGCAACTAATCCCATTAATTCCTATTTTGATTTTAAATTTAATAACCTGCACAGCAATCGATTGCAATTAAGTTGCAATAAAAACCTTAAAATTCTTCCGTCTTTTAATAAAAAGAAAATAGCATACACAATCAAAAATAAATTCCTATAGCCATGCAATTCTTACAAACACCTAAACTGTTGAATTATTGTTTCGGGCAAATTTCCTTTTTGAACCCAACTTGATTAATTACTAACGTTTATTTGTAAACAAACTTATAATAGAACAATAATTTAACCATCCTGCTCCATCCTGCTTTATGTGAAAATTAATCTTTATAAAAATGTATTATTTTATTAAACATACATATAATGATATTTATCAATTATTTATAGTTGTTTATTAGTATAGCATAATTAATTATTTTTTTCTTTAAAAAAAATATGAAATTTAATCTTGGTAGCATTGGCAAGACATAGGCTGCTAATTAATCCATTATTATGATAGCTTCACGATTCAGATGGGCAAATCCTTCCCTTTATCGCTAGATTTATGGACCCCGCGTTAATACATTCCTTTATGGAAACTTTGGGAACGGGTACATTTATCGCAAGTCTAACTGCATATCCACCGTCTTATGTGTATGGTAAATTTCTTCTCTGTTACTGTAGCAAAATACAAAGAAGCACTTGATATTGACAGATGGTAGCACTCGGCAGCACTCTACAGAAATTTGATATTGCGTAAGATGCAATTGGCAAGGCAACCACCTAAGGATGGTTGCATTACCAATGCATCAGGGAGCAGTATAATCTTCGTTAGCAAAAAGAGATAACCTTATTTCTTGCAGCTTATTGTTGTTTTAAGCTATTCAGTAATTCAAAGCAACGCAATCTGGCTTTTGTATCATAGATATAAGACGAAAAGATAATCTCATCCGGTTCAAATTCTTCTGTGAATTTTTCTAATTTTTCCTTTACCGTTTGTGCACTTCCCTCAAATGAATACTTTCTCATATCCTTTACATGCGCGGCCTCGTACATATCCCAAATGTCATCTATATTATTTACCGGGGGTTGTAGCGGACGCCTTGTATTGCGTATAATATTGAGCGCGAATAAATTACCGGTAGTAGCGAGGTACTCAGCTTGTTTATCTGTATCAGCCATTACCACATTCGCTCCAACTATAACATAAGGGTAAGCTAGTTGTGAAGAAGGTTTAAAGTTTTCCCGATAGATACGTAAAGCCTCTGATAAATAGGTCGGTGCAAAATGGCTGGCAAACGCATAGGGTAGCCCGAGAGTTGCCGCCAGTTGCGCACTAAAAGTGCTGGAGCCCAAAATATAAATAGGCACTTCTGTTCCTTCTCCCGGTATCGCTCTTACGGCGCTTCCTGTACCCTCTTTCGAAAGATAAGACTGTACCTCTTGTATATCTCGTGGAAAATCATGAACAGTTTCCACATACTGTCGTCTTAAAGCCCTCGCCGTTATTTGATCAGTACCCGGGGCCCGGCCTAGTCCCAGGTCTATACGATCAGGAAATAAAGTGGCGAGTGTTCCAAATTGCTCTGCCACAACCAGGGGCGCATGATTGGGAAGCATTATACCACCGGATCCCACACGTATGGACTTTGTACCTTGGGCAAGATATTGAATCAACAAAGCAGTTGCCGAACTTACAATACTGGGTGCATTATGATGTTCAGCCACCCAGAAACGTTTAAAATGGAGACGTTCAGCAAGTTGCGCAAGTTCCAAACTTGCTTCCATGGCGGATTTATGACTAAATCCTTCTCTCACCGGAACCAGGTCCAATACAGAAAAGGCCACTTTCGATAATGCTATCTTTGGTTTCATTTTTCTCGTTTATAGAGTTTTG
>NZ_JBNQGD010000292.1:0-9771 GCF_050436765.1 Arachidicoccus sp.
ACCAGGATAATGGATTTGTTTACCCCCATTGGTAAGGGACAGCGTGGCCTGATTGTAGCACCGCCCAAGGTAGGTAAAACAGTCTTATTGAAAGAGGTGGCTAATGCAATTGCGGCCAATCATCCGGAATGCTATTTAATGGTGGTTTTAATTGATGAACGTCCGGAGGAAGTAACAGATATGGAGCGTAGCGTGAAGGCGGAAGTTATCGCTTCTACCTTTGATGAACCGGCTGAGAAACATGTAAAAGTTTCTGCAATGGCCTTACAAAAAGCAAAACGCCTGGTTGAATGTGGCCATGACGTAGTAATATTATTAGACAGTATTACCCGTTTAGCACGTGCACACAACACAGTTGCTCCTGCTTCAGGAAAAGTGTTATCCGGTGGCGTGGAAAGTAATGCAATGCAGAAACCAAAACAATTCTTTGGTGCAGCACGTAAAATAGAATTTGGTGGGTCGCTCACTATTTTAGCCACAGCATTGGTAGATACCGGCAGCAAAATGGATGAAGTAATTTTTGAAGAATTTAAAGGAACGGGTAACATGGAATTACTGCTCGACAGACGTCTGGCAAATAAACGCATATTCCCTGCTATCGATATTGTATCATCGTCTACGCGTCGCGATGACTTATTATTAGATAAAGAAGTCCTTGCACGAATGAATATTTTACGTGTTTATTTGGGCGATATGAAAGCCGAAGAGGCAATGAATGACCTACTCAAACAAATGCGCGGTACAAGAAACAACGAAGAGTTCTTGGCCAGCATGAACGGATAAAATTTGCCTGATAGTATAAAATAGCCCTTCATTTTGTCGGGCTATTTCTTTTATTGGGCGTCAATAACATGCGGCATAAATAAAAGATAGACAATAGACAGATATTCTATATGAACGAACTAATCATTCTTATTCAATGTTCAGATGAGGTCGGTTTGGTTACCAAAATTACACAGGTATTGGCCAGCAATAACCTGAATATTATTTCCATGCACGAATATGTGGACACACACAATAAAAAGTTTTTTACGCGTATTGCTTGCAGAGGGGATGATTTACAGGAAGAGCCTTTTAAAATTGAAATGTCCGAAAAACTACCACACGGAGCTGTTATTACGATCGTTGTCCAACAATTGAAAAAAATTGCTGTCTTAGTTACCAAAGACTATCATTGTTTGGGTGACATTTTAGTGCGCAATCAGTTTAAAACATTAGGCGCTCAAGTACAGTGTGTAATTGGCAACTATAGTTATTTACAAGAAGTCACGCAGCAGTTTAGTGTACCGTATTTTCATATTTCTCATCACGAAAAAGATAAACAAGAATTTGAAACTGAAATTCGCAACGTTATTGATCAGTTTGACATTGACTTTATAGTTTTGGCGAAATTTATGCGCATTTTGTCTCCTGAATTTGTAGAAAATTATACAAAGAAAATTATCAATATTCATCATTCATTTTTACCGGCATTTGTAGGTGCCAATCCCTATAAACAAGCATTTGATCGAGGTGTAAAAATTATCGGCGCCACAGCACATTTTGTAACCAACAATTTAGATGAAGGTCCTATTATCACACAACATACAGCTAGTATCGACCATACTTACGGCGTAAAAGAAATGATCCGTCGTGGTAGAGAAACAGAAAAGGCCGTTCTGTTGGAGGCCCTACAACTAGTGTTTGAAGACCGTGTATTTATAAGTGGCAATAAAACCATTGTATTTAAATAACGTACGGTTCTTAATTTCTGTAAAAAATAGTTTTTCAGAAATATTCCATTAAGTTGGTCAAAATTAGGTGCCAGTCGCCGGTATGCCCCTAAACTAACACCTAAGATTTTTATAGCGCCGTCACAAATAAAGCTCAAGCGCGATATTTATCATTACTTAAAAATATCATCACTCAAATCCGAATTGACTTTTATTTCCTTAGCTTTCAATGGTATCTCGTAACCATTGCTGTTCATGGTGACACGCATAGGAGCTTTTATGTCATTGACTGTTTGATAATCAGCAAAATTCAAAATACCATTTTTACTCTGTGACGCTATCTTGAGGCCCGATTTTATAGCATAATAATTAGTTACTACCTCTCCTATTGAATTGGTAATTTTAATAACATATGCATCCTGCCCTTTTACAGATTCAATACCCATTAATGCAACGTTATTGCCATTGTCAAAAAGTTGCAATTCTGGAAAAATCTGAACCAGGCTTTTTAGCCCATCTTTTGCTTTGTCATTCAAAGCAACGGCTACGCCGCGCTGAATAATCGAATCTATATCTCCGTTTACTAAAATCTTTACAATATTTATATGCATAGCAGGTAACTCAATAGTTTCTAAAAACTTGTCCGGCATTTTATGGTATTGCTTCATGCGAATGTTTTGACCTTGTATATCACCCTCATAAATAGCAGACATATCTCTTATTCTCTCCAGATTTTCCTTTCCGCCGACCTCTTGCAAATAATGATCAATTACTGATTTTGCAGACACACCTGCAGGGATGGGTTTCATTTCATTTTCCCCAGGCCAAACATTGTTTTCGGGATCTACATCAGGATATTGTTTTTCAGGATCTAGTATTATTTTTTTAATTTTAGAAGTAGTATTTACATGAAAGGTCCACTCTGCGCCACGTTGCCAAATTTCCACCGGCAATAACATATTGGTAATTTTTCCATTTTCCTCTTCTATTTTTAATTTTACAGGCAAAGGCATCTGGCCAATATTCTCTATAGAGACGAGTGCTCCTTTTGCCGGGTCATTATCCTCATATTTTACAGCTTTTACCGCTTGGTCAATTGTCCAATTATGGAAGAACCAGCCTCTCCAAAACCATCCTAAGTCTTCCCCCGCCGCATTTTCCATTGTACGGAAAAAGTCGTCCGGCGTTGGATGTTTGTAAGCCCAGTTATTGATATATTGCTTAAATGCATAGTCAAATCGTTTGTGACCCAATACGACATCGCGCAGAATAAGCAATCCAACTGCTGGCTTATAATAGCCTTCGTCAGCCAAATTGTACGGTAATATTACATCGGGTATAGTCATTGGAATTTCCGCCCCATTTTTGAAAAAGCGCTTAGCAATTTTATATTCATTGGGCTCATTATTGTATGCCCCGTTATATAAAATTCGAGAACAGATATAATTGGTAAAAGTATTAAAGCCTTCATCCATCCATGCATATTTACGCTCATTAGAGCCCACTAACATCGGAAACCAGTTATGTCCAAATTCGTGTAGGGTAACAAACCATAAATCGGCACCTGCTTTGGCTGTAGAACTGCAAAACACAATGCCAGGGTATTCCATTCCTCCAACGATACCGGCGACATTTGTCGCCACAGGATAAGGAAAATCATGCCAATAAGAATTAAGTTCAATAGATTTTTTTGTATAATAAGCAGAGCTATCCCAACCACTTGGCATCGCCGTTTCCTCCGGGTAAACAGATTGACCAAGAATCACTTTGCCGCTTTGCATTTTAATACGAACCGCATCCCAAATAAATGCTTTAGATGCTGCCCAGGCCACGTCGCGCGTATTGTTGCATTGAAACTTCCAGGTCAATTCTTTCTTGTTTATAAAATCTTTCCCTTCTTGCACATCTGCAAGGGAGTGGATATTTACAGTGGCATCGCTTTGGGCGGCTTCTGCTAATTTTTTCCTTTGAGAGGAAGTAAGCACCTCAGCAGGATTTTGCAGTACCCCCGAACCAACAATTACCAGATTTGCCGGTGCCGTTATAGAATAATTGATATTCCCATATTCTAAGTAAAATTCTCCCGCACCTAAATAAGGCAAAGTGTTCCATCCTTCTACATCGTCATACACGCACATACGAGGATACCACTGCGCAATCTCATAAATCCAACCATTTTTAGTATGTAACCTTCCCATTCTGTCAGATCCTTTTTCGGGAATGGTAAAACCATAGCTTATATTAATTTGCAACTTGCCGCCTTTAGCTTTTAATGCTTCCGGCAAGAGAATTTGCAACCTTGTATCGCTTACCACGTATTTGGGATGAAAGGTCTTGCCATTCATTTTCACCGAAACAGATTTCAACTCATCCCCTTGGGTAAACTTTGTTGCAGCGTAACGACCGCCGGACACAACGGTAGTGGCCACAGCCCGGCTATCTTCACGATAGATATTCTGATCTACATATAACCATACGTAAGGCATATTATCGGGGCTGTTATTGGTATAATCTATTTGCACACTTCCATCAATATGTTTTTGTGTAGTATCTAATTTTACATTGATATTGTAATCAGCTGCATTTTGCCAGTAATTGGGCCCTGGTGCTCCGTCTGAACTTCTGTAGTTATTGCCGTTTTGGGTATAAAAATAAGGCGCAAAAGCAGCATGTTGATTGTATGATGCTTCGGCATTTTGTTGTGCAGATGCAAAACCTGCCAACATCCCAAAGACGGCCAACAAAGTAAGCTTTTTCATTAAAGGTATTTTTAAAATTGTAAAAAATAAAGTTGCGCCAAGATACAATAAAATAAAAGTTGCTGAAAAATTTATATATAGGCGGTTGTCTAATTCTTTTGATAAAACATTAATAAGATAAGCGGCAAGAAGTGTATTGATTTATGTTTTATTTTTGAGGCCATTATGCAATATAGTTTTTATTATATCAAAGCAAAAGTGCTGCAAGGCTTACGCACACACTTTGTTTCTAGACCCGAAGTAAAAGTTTTGGCATACGCCGTCAATATCTTTGCAATAGTCTCCGCCATTTTATATTGGTTAAAAAAGATACGACCACAAGCATTCTTGCTTTGTTCCTTCCTGTGGATAATGCTATTGATTATCTTCTGGTTTATCATGCCCAATATTATTTACAAAAAGGCTATTCAGGTTTTTCAAGATAAGTTTATTGCCAATTTTAATGAAAATGGTATTGTCTTAGAAAACGAGCAAGGCTCTATAAGTTGGGGCTGGGAAAGATTTACCAACTATTTCGAATCATCTAACTTCTTTCATTTATATTTTAATGCACGTTCCTTCTTTTTATTCCCAAAAGATGAAATGTCCGCGGAGTTTAAAAAATCGCTCAATGTGTTACTGAGTCAAAAGTTGCGCAAAGGGAAATATTAAATAAGCTTTCTCTCTTATTTTTCTAAAAAACAATAGCTATCGTTTTAATTTCTTTTCCATCATAAAATGCGGTAACGTGACTTCCGTAAATTCATTACCGAAAGTCGTATATCCTAGTTTTTTATAAAAGCCTAAGGCATTAACTCTGGCGTGCATTATCATTTTTTTATAGCCGAAATCACTGGCTATACTTTCTGCAAAGATTAAAATTGCCCGACCCACACCTTTGCCTTGTAGACCGCTGTTTACAGCCATTTGTCGTAAACGCATGGTATCATTATTTACCTTTGTTAATATACAACATCCCATTATTTTATCGCTTTCAAAACAACCGATTAGGATATCATCCTTATCCTTCTCTAACTCATTCTCTTTAAATTCAAGATTCAATGATTTACGCAAAACCTGATAACGGAGTGAGACCATTTTTTCGTATTCCGATGTTCCGTAATCGATTATCTGAATAGCCATCCTTGAATTATTAAATGATGATTGGTAAATTAAGCAAGATAAAAATAAATATTTTTTTTAAAATTATAATTTTTTAAAAAAAAGCGCTATTTTGTATTGATAATCAATGTAAAAGGAGATATCCCTGCTAAGAATAAATACCTATGCAAAAACAAAATTGGGATATTGTATTGTCTATTGATTAAAAATTATATTTTTGTGCCCGAAACTAAAAATTTTTTACAATGTCAGAAATCGCAACAAGAGTAAAGAAAATTATTGTTGACAAATTAGGTGTGGAAGAAGCTGAAGTTACAAACGAAGCATCTTTCACCAACGACTTAGGCGCCGATTCATTGGATACGGTTGAACTAATCATGGAGTTTGAAAAAGAGTTCAATATTTCCATCCCGGACGAACAAGCTGAAACAATCACTACCGTTGGGCAAGCAGTTTCTTATTTGGAAGAACACGCCAAATAGAAGATTACAGAAAATATTTTACAATATTTCAACATTTAAGTCCGTCTCCCGATAATTGTTTTACCGTGGGGCGGACTTATATTAAATTTATACACGCAGGGTTTAGTAAGAAATTATAGAATATGCAAACAAAAAGAGTAGTAGTAACTGGTATTGGATGCCTTACCCCATTAGGCAATAATCTGGAGGATTATTGGAATGGCTTAATCAATGGCGTTTCCGGTGCCGACTTGATTACACAATTTGATGCTTCTAAATTTCGTACAAAATTTGCTTGTGAAGTGAAGAATTTCGATCCGACAGAATATATGGATCGAAAAGATGCACGTAAAATAGATCGTTTCACACAATTGGCTATCGCGGCTAGTGATCAGGCGCTTAATGATGCCGGACTAAACAAAGATAATATTGACCCGGATCGTGCCGGGGTTGTACTGGGTAGTGGTATTGGTGGTTTAATTACTTTTCAGCATGAAGTAATGGAGTTTGGCAAAGGCGACGGAACTCCACGATTTAGTCCGTTCTTCATTCCTAAGATGATTTTGGATATAGCGCCCGGACATGTATCCATGCGCCATAATTTGCGCGGGCCCAATTACTCTACCGTAAGTGCATGTGCCAGTAGTACGCACGCTATTATCAATGCATTAGATCTATTACGCTTAGGAAAAGCGGATATAATGATTACAGGCGGTAGCGAAGCCGTAATAAGTGAAGCGGGCATTGGTGGCTTCAATGCTATGAAAGCGATGAGCGAACGCAATGACGACCCCAAAACGGCCAGTCGCCCTTATGATAAGGACCGGGATGGTTTTATAATGGGTGAAGCCGGAGCCATCATTATTTTAGAAACGCTGGACCATGCTTTGGCTCGCAACGCAAAAATTTATTGTGAAGTGGCGGGTGGTGCTGCTACCGCTGACGCTTATCATATTACAGCTCCGCATCCTGAAGGTTTGGGTGCACAAAATGTCATGAAAATGGCATTGAAAGATGCTGATATGAAACCCGAGGATATTGATTATATCAACACACACGGCACATCTACCCCTCTGGGCGACATTGCAGAGGTGAAAGCCATTTTGAATGTGTTTGGCGAGCATGCATATGATTTAAATATAAGTGCCACAAAATCCATGACCGGACATTGCCTGGGCGCAGCTGGTGCTATTGAAGCAGTGGCAGTTATTCAAAGTGTAATTCATGACATTGTGCCTCCAACAATCAATCATTTTACAGATGATGAAAATTTAGACCCTAAACTCAACTTTACCTTTAACACAGCACAAAAACGAACGGTAGATGCTGCATTGAGTAATACTTTTGGGTTTGGTGGCCATAATGCAGCCATCATCGTAAAAAAGTATATAGCATAATATTTTGCGAAAATCAATTTATAAAGTTGTAGGTTCCTTACAAAAAGACTCTCTAAAGAAGCAATTATACTTAATGCTAGGTGTAAGGCCTAGTCATCTTTCCCTATACAAACGGGCTTTTTGCCATCGTTCCACAAAGGAAGGCACATCTGAAAACAACGAACGATTAGAATATTTGGGTGATGCAATACTGGGAACCATTGTGGCTGATTATCTTTTTAAAAAATATCCTTATAAGGACGAAGGCTTTTTGACCGAAATGCGTAGCAAGATGGTCAATCGTCAACAATTGAATGATATCGCCATTAAAATGGGTTTAAAAAAATTGACAGAATTTAATAGGGAAGACTTTGGCTTGCGTAATAGTCAAATATTTGGCAATACTTTGGAAGCACTTATAGGTGCCATATACTTAGACAAAGGCTACAACAAAACGAAAGATTGGGTACTTCAACAAATGGTGATACCCTATCTATCTGTGGACGATTTAGAACAAATTGAGATTAATTTAAAAAACAAATTAATTGGCTGGGCCAATAAAAAGGGCAGGACTCTCAGCTTTGAAACTATTGATGAAGTTCTAGATAAAAAACGCCGCATCTTCACAATAGCTGTAATGCTCGACGGTGAAATTCTCGCAGCAGCGAAGGGATATAACAAAAAAGAAGCAAGTCAAAATGCGGCACAAATTGCCGTAGAAAAGCTTAAGCTTTAAATTATTTCTTAAAATTATATATTAAAGTATTCGCTCAACAATATATTGATAATGAACCATTATCTTCGAATTATATTAAATTGCAAATCATGCATCTGCGCCTACTTACTAAGACCTTAACCTCTTTTTCCATCCTAATTTTTGCCGCATGTAATAGTGGAAAGACAGAAAAAAAAGTGGGTAATAGAGACACCAACTTTGCTGCTACTTTTGACTCACTTCAGCGAAGGCCCCTTAAAGATACTTCTATAAAAGGTGAAGGTAAAGTAATGGACACCACGGCTGAAACACCTAAAAATGAAATAAAAGAAGAGACTGTCGTTTTAGATTCGGCTAAAAAATATGTTTTCCTAACTTTTGATGATGGTCCACAACCGGGAACAATGAATGTTTATCATAACCTTCGGGCTTTAGGCATCAAAGGTACTTTTTTTATGGTAGGCCTTCATGCCACTTATGGCAAAGACATGCGGGAAGCCGTCGATACCATCAGAGACAATTACCCGAATGTACAGTTAGCCAACCATAGTTATACACATGCCAATGGGCGTTACTTCAGTTTTTATCATCACGTAGCGGACTGTTTTGCCGATTTTATGAAAGCGCAGAAGAGCCTGGATGTACAAGAGAAGTTTATTCGTCTGCCAGGCAATAGTGGATGGGTATTAGCAACCGGCATGTTAGCACATCCATTGGTAAAACCGGTGTGTAATTTACTGGATTCAGCCGGTTATAATGTAATAGGCTGGGATGTAGAATGGCAATTTAAAACAGATAAAGTTCACGGTGGCTCCATACCTGTAGAAACACCGGGTACAATGGTAAAAATGGTGGAATATGCTTTGAACCATCACCGGACACATCGGAAAAACGCGGTGGTATTGCTTTCTCACGACAGAATGTTCCATCATCAAAACTATTCCGATTCTTTGTACAAATTTATGAAATTGCTGAAGGAAAGAAATCCAAATTATATTTTTGAGACTGTTGATCACTATCCGGGCGCAAAAGTTCAGCAATAAGATTCCGGTTTCCCGAAATTAGGTTTTCTTTGAGGATTTGCGCATAAAAGTTACTAAAAACGAAGTATCTTTATGGCTTAAAATATTTTAATTATGGCTTTATTTTCATCTAAATCAAGTAATCCGACTATGTCGGAGAAAGTTTTTGATAAATCGTTGCAACAAACCGACAGCTCTTTGGGCATAATGACTATTAGCGGTTCGGTAGCTAAGTTTGGTTTCTTATTGCTAATGGTAATGGCTGGGGCGTTTTATACCTGGAATCTATTTGGCAAAGGGCAGTTAAGCACTATGAATACCTTAATGTGGGTGGGAATCATTGGTGGATTAGTTTGCGCGATGGTTATTATTTTCAAACCACAAATGGCGAAATTTCTAGCACCATTATATGCCCTGTTAGAAGGCTTATTTCTTGGAAGCATTTCGGTCATTATCAACAGTGCTTTTGCAGCTAAATATCCCGGTATTGTAATGCAGGCAGTGGGACTTACCTTTGCTGTAGCAGCAGCCGTGTTGTTCTTATATGCATTTCGAATCATTCGTGCTACGCAGCGTTTTCGTTCTATCATTATTTCGGCAACCATGGGTATTATGTTGTTTTATG
>NZ_JBNQGD010000293.1:0-3374 GCF_050436765.1 Arachidicoccus sp.
ATGTTGTTGCTCATAAATTTCTAAAGAGTCTTTTCTTTGTTTTACCAATTTTTGCAACATCTTCAATTCTCCTTCCTCAGAAATTTGTCCGCCAGCACCCGGCTCTGTTTTTGCCTTAATGATTTCGGCTTTAATTGCACGTAATCCACGCAAACCGTCTTCATCTTTGGCTTTCATGGCATCCTTCAGCCGGGTCATTATTTGATCTTCTAAACTCATTTTATTTATTTTTTAAAATTAATTGAATATATATATTGAAGATAGAAATAGGAATCTTAAACCTTCCCTTCAATTTTATTTTCTTTCAATTGTGTTTCGCGAAATTTTTGATAAAATGCTTTCGCGAAATTTTTGATATCATCTACTAATTCTGGTTGATTGGTTGCACGCTTAAAGGTGTCGCCCATAGTCATGAAAGTTTGATAAAAAAAGTCTGCCATCTCGTCTACCATCATTTCTTTAGTCCATAAATCTACGCGTAAAGCACTTTTATCTGCACCATCCCAAAATGCCAGCATCATTGCCCTTGCTTTTTGCGACTCATCACCACCGTCGCTTGCATTCCAAAAAATACTTTCAGGAATTTTATCGTCATCTAAATTTACTTCAATTTGAATATTAGATTTTGCCATATTGTAATATTGTTTTTTTTGATAGCTACAAAGATAATTTTAAAAAGCAGAATATTTTTTTAAATAATGATATTTGCATTTTACTTCCATAATAAAACCGTAATAGATGATACGTCCTTCCGAAAATGATTATCCTGCTTATGCAAAAAATTATGTATCACTGGTAAAAGGCGATAGTGTTGCTGAAATAATTGCTTTGCATAATGAGGAGCTTTTAAGTTTTGTAGAGTCCTTGCCTGATACAAAAGCTAACTACGCCTATGCCGAAAACAAATGGTCTGTAAAAGAAGTTCTGCAACATATAATAGATACAGAACGTGTTTTCTCTTACCGTGCATTGGCTTTAGCAAGAGGAGAAAAGCAATCTTTACCTGGTTTTGAGCAGAACGATTATGCCGCGCAAAGTTTTGCAAATACACGTGCATTCAGCGACTTAAAAGAAGAGTACTTTGCCTTACGTTTCGCTTCAAATATTTTATTCCGTTCTTTTCGGCCATCGGCCTTGACAAATAGGGGTTTGATTAATAATTATGAGGTAAGTTGTTTGGCCATCATTTATATGACTTTTGGGCATGCGCTTCATCATAAGCGCATTCTGATCAACAATTATTTGTAAAGACGCTGTTTTATATCTTTTTTCGGGTGATTTTCCTTAATGCAAACGTTTGATGTTGGTAATATGTTAATAACAAAGGGTGCTTTTTATTTTTCATTTCCCTAATTTTAATATCAGATTATTATCTTAATGGTAATAATTTATTAACCTAATCTTAATTACCTACTTATGTGTGTCAAAAACAGTATTCGGTTTTTGGAGCATTCAAGCTTTATTGCTGCTACAGGTTTTATATTATTGGTATTGGCTTGTAATGGCGGCGACCAAATCGGGGGAGACCTTCATCTTGTCACTTTTGCAGTGTCCGTCGTCTTGATTTTGATTTCGCTTTTTAAGAACAGCATTATTCGCTATCAACTAAGTCGTTCGGAGCATAAGAATTTATTTTATTATATAATTGAGCGAATGCAATTAGATGAGAACTTTTCTTTTACTAATGAACAAATGAGAAATGCATCGTTAAATTATCGTGACTACTCTACAAACGATTTTTTACGTGATAATAGTTTAAGTACTCAAATTGGGAGCCGGAAGTCGAAATCATGGAGGATTATAATTACTTACGTTGTATTTCTAATTGGGATGCTGTTGATTAGCAGAATATTTTCCCTGGATTTTGATAATTGTGCCATGTTTGTTATTTTAGGTGCGATAGGAATCGGCTATTATTTTCTTTTTAGTGATACCAAACGCGGTTCTTCAAAAGAAGAACCTTTAATTTCCTTTCACCCTTCGTGTTTAAATATTTTTAACAAAAAAATATCTTGGGACAATTTATTGGATTGGCGATATAACGAAGGGGGAAAAGATAGAAATTCAAGTGTTACCCTTTATTATCAAAATGCAAATCTAGACATGAAAACAATAAATATTGAACTGAAAACCCTTAATATAAGTAAGATTGATTTGGTATTGTTACTTTCCGTCTTTAAAGAAAAATATGGGCAAAGCATTTATTAATTCATCTTTTAAAAAGGAGTCAATGCCAGGGTTCTATAACAAATGAGGTTCGCTCTATCAAAAATCAAACCAACCTTAAATAAATCTCCCGCAATCCATCGAAAGCCATAATTTTCGTTGTACTTTTGGCAAGTTTTAAAACAAAAAGACAAAAGTAATGGCTTTAAGTCAAACGCTTCAACAGAAATTATTACAGAAGTTATCTCCTCAGCAAATTCAATTGATGAAGTTGCTACAAATCCCGACTGCGAATTTAGAGGAACGCATAAAGGAAGAATTGGAAGAGAATCCAGCTCTGGAAGAGGCAAAGGACGAAGAATTGCCGGATGTAATTGAGGGTAATTTAGACGAGACAGATGATCAGGAATTTGAATTAGATGGAAGTGAGGAACAATACGAAAATATTGACATATCGGAATATGTTACAGAGGGTGATGATGAAATTGCGGACTACAAATTGCGCAACGATGCTTATGAAGTCCCCGAAGAAAGACAAACAATGCCTTTTAAAGTAGAAAGCAGTTTACACGAGACGCTGTCCAATCAATTAGGCATGCTTTCGCTCAGCGAAAAGCAACAAATCATTGCCGAACAAATCATAGGCAGCATTGATGACGACGGGTATTTACGCAGAGAACAAAGTTCCATTGTTAATGATTTGGCGTTCAGACAAAATATTTCTACCAGTGAACAAGAAATAGAACAACTTATTCATAAAATACAACAATTTGATCCGCCGGGTATTTGCGCGCGCGATTTACAGGAATGTTTATTGCTCCAATTGCAGCGCCCCAATGATCATTTAGATGAAAGTACAGAAATAGCTATTCTGATTTTGAAGAAGTATTTTGATGAATTTACGAAGAAGCATTATGAAAAAATACTGCGGGGACTCTCTATTTCAGAGAAGCAATTAAAAGACGCGATTCAATCTATCATACGACTCAATCCTAAGCCAGGAGGTAACGTTGGAGAGTTAAATAAAGCCTATAGTTATATTGTTCCTGATTTTTTTATTTTGAACAGTGGTGGTAGTCTCGAGATTTCGCTCAATTCAAAAAATGCACCGGATCTGCGAATTAGTGATGGTTATCGTGACATGTTGAAAGAATATGATAGGGGCAGTAAAAAAGACAAACGTCAAAAGGAAGCAGTGCTCTTTATTA
>NZ_JBNQGD010000294.1:0-7061 GCF_050436765.1 Arachidicoccus sp.
AGCTCGAACTTGGACATTTTTTGCAATACTTGAATTTAGTATTTACCCTTTTTCTGCTAAAAGAAAAATATATTGCGACTACAGTGAAATAGAGGCCTGTATTGATTGAGAGAAGAAAGCATTTATACTCACCTCGATTAGGAATGTTAATTGAGCCGGGAAAAATAAAAGAATTATTTGGATGAGGGCTGGACTTTGCAATTCGGATAAAATAATTTGTGCACTCATGGAAAGAATAAGCCCTATTCCCAAATATTATTTGCTCCATCGACATCTGCCATGCGCTGGGTTGGATCAATAACTATTGATTTAATCTCAGTAGGTGCCTGAGATAGTTCTAAATCGTAAGAAGGGCTTGTCCACCGCCATTCAGGAGCAAAAATCCATTTGTAATAATTGTTTTCTGCGGGCTTGTGACCATACATCATTCCCAATGGGATATTGTACATTTCTTCTGAGCCATCTTTATAAGTGACCAGTATATCCAGTGGCATCGGCATTTTGCCAATGCGTTGCAAATTAACTATTGCATGATTTTCTTTTGAAGAAATTTTGCTAATAGCATAATCAATCGTCTTTGTGGAATAGATCCAATATTGTTTATACCATTCCAATTCTAAGCCGCTTACCTTTTCTGCGACACGAATCAGATCGTTTGCATTGGGATGTTTGAACTGCCATTGTTTATAATATTCTAACAGAAATTTATCCATGTTTTTATTCCCTATAATATAGGAAAGCTGTTCATAAAATACGGCGCCTTTACCATACGCTGCTAACTCGTAGGCATAGTTGGTACTGTAATGATCTGCGTGTGTAGTCATTGGTTCTTCCAAACCACTTTTGGCCAAAGTAAAGTAACTGCCGTAGCTTTTTTTGTACCACAAACTGTCTTGCGCACTCCAACCTGAAACGCGCGTCTGAAAATAGGTGGCCCCTCCTTCATCCATCCATGGGAAAAGACTTTCATTACTGCCTAAAACACCTTGATACCAACTATGGCCAAATTCATGGATGGCTGTGCCGATGCTGGCTGATTTTATCAAAGTCGCCATAGGATATTCCATCCCACCGTCGCCACCCTGTATAAAAGAATAATTTTTATATGGATAATCGCCATAAGTTTTAGCGATAAAATGGCTGTATAGGTAGGCTACCGAATCGGCTAAGATATTCCATTGTCTATCTGCACTATCACCCTTGTTTTTATATACAAAATAAAATATAGGCCCACCTTTTATTTGTCGTTTCAATAAGGCATAATTATTATCCGCTGCCCAAACAAAATCGTGTACATTATGTGCCACAAAATGCCAGGTGGTGGTCTGGTTAATTGTCTTTGGAACTCCTGGCACTTTCCCATATCCAAAACCTACTTCATCAGGATTTTGGATGGTGCCTGTACCTGCAACCAAATAATTTTTATCGACCGTAATATTTACATTAAAATCTCCCCATACCCCGTAAAACTCCCGTGCAATATAAGGATTAGCATTCCACCCTTCATAATCGTATTCCGCGATTTTGGGGTACCACTGGCTCATACTATAGCGCACTCCTTCCGCATTATCGCGTCCGCTACGTCTGATTTGTATAGGTACCTGCGCATTAAATTTTATAACAATCCTATTTTGAGATTTAGGTAAAAATGGGCCTGTCAGATCTACTTCAAGAATGGTTTCATGTTCGATTAATTTTTGCTTTTGGCCATTCACTTCTACATATTCCACATGCTGAAAGCCTTGTTCAGATGGCGATAGATGACTAATTCGATCACGCACGCGCGGATCCCAGTCACGTACTTCTGCACCATTTCTCGTGTAGCCCAAGATTTTTCCCCCCAACACTCTACTTCTTACATCCATCATACTTCCGGGTTGAAACGCATTCCAATAAAGGTGTATAAATAGGCGGTGAAGGGTGTCTGGAGAATTGTTCCAATAGACGATATTTTCTTTTCCTGAGAGCTGGTTGGTGTTTACATCTAATTTTGCGTCAATTGTATATTTTACTTTTTGTTGCCATCTTTCAGGTTGAGCCCATATATATGAACCATACAGACAAAAAGCTAAGAGTAAATATTTTCTCATAGTTTTTAGTTGATTGTTATTTATCTGTTGTACTTCTTGAACCTTTAATGCCCCGACAATCCTTTCCATCTGCCGTTTCTCTCTTTTTCAAATATAATGATATTACTCAAATCACTCTCATTATTCTCTTTATCCACGCTTGTTACAGCAACGTATATTTTAGTGCAATCAGGTGGCAGTTTTTGTTCTATGTTTGAAAAACTTAATAGATGCACACCATTATCGCCAGCAATTATTTGCACGGGAAGTTTGCCTAAAGTAGCTGGGTCAGTTGTGGCGTATAACACATATTTATTTACGATTTCAGTATTCGATATTTCGTCAAGGGAAACGGATATTTGCAATGCTCTATCTGATGAAATCCAGATCTCGGGGGCATTTGGTGGATTATTGTCGATCCATTTCATGGGTGGTACCAATGCGGGATAATGATAATAATTATTTTCTAAACTATCTACAAAACCACCCGGATCGGAATTAAAAGACTTATTGCTAAAATATATACTTCCTTGCACTGCCGGATATTGACGAAGTAGTTTTATTTCATTGGGCAATTCGTAAGTGTTATTATAAGCAGATACATCTTTTTCATCGGCATGATAAAGCGCCTGGCCAATGTATAAATCTTTGCCATAAGTATGATGTGACCACCAATCCAGTAAGACCCGGAAATCTTGACCCTGTTTGCCGATAGGCCAATACAATTGAGGAGCGACATAATCGATCCAACCTTTTTTTAACCATAGTAAAACGTCTGCATATAATTGATGGTAATCCGTTGTCCCCCTTGTTTCACTCCCGCCCGGATCCTGAGATTTATTTTGATAAATGCCAAATGGACTTACACCAAATTTGATCATGGGTTTTAGTTTCAATAAAGCCTCATGGACCCGTTTAATAGCAGAATCGCAATTGGATCGGCGCCAATCATCCAAACTTAAGCCTTTTCCATACTTCCGATAAGCATCATCATCATTAAAATGTTGGCTAGTAGGATAGGGATAAAAATAATCATCGAAATGGATACCGTCCACGTCATAACGATGTACAATATCTGAAACTACACCTACCAGATAATCAATAGTCTGCGGTAGGCCAGGATTAAAGATCTTTTGTTTTCCATAAGATACAAACCACTCTGGATGAAGACGTGTAATACTATTTTCAGCAATTGACGATTTGTTGACATCAAATACCATTCGATAAGGGTTAATCCAAGCATGAAACTCCATGGCTCTTTTATGCGTTTCAGTGATCATAAACTTCAGGGGATCATAAAAGGGGGTGGGCGCCTGACCCTGTTTTCCTGTAAGATATTCACTCCAAGGATCGTATTGGGAGGGGTAAAATGCATCGCCCACAGGTCGGATCTGCACAAATACGGCGTTGATGCCAATTTCCTTATCCTTATTTAAAATATTGATAAACTCCTGTTTCTGTTGTTCAACACTTAGACCTGGCTTGCTTGGCCAATCAATATTGACTACAGTAGCAATCCATGCACCACGCATCTCATATTTTGGGTGCATTTCTTGTGCATACAAGACGCTTAAAGAGAAGCTAAGAAGAAAAAATAATAAAATAGTGATTTTAAAATATCGATTTGACATCAGAGAGAAGACTTATTTTTGTGTGGACGTTGTATTAATCGCTACGTATGCGTTTCGCAAATGAAAGTAGCATAAATTTATATAATCAACCGTAAAACCAGAAAATCTTTAATTTTTGGAATATAAGGCGTTAATCTCTTTGTGTATTGCACAACCTGTATAAGATAAACTTCTTAAGGGTTTTATGCGTATACGTATGGAGTGGAAGTAAGGCGCCCAACTTCCACTTACTCGGTAAATAAATCGCAGCGAAGCAAGAGGCCAAAAAATCTCTTTTTTTTTGGTGGTCCATTTCTAAGAATTTAAATGGTCAAACAAAAAGAAGGCAATAAGTATTAGACAATTAAAAACTTTCCACAAATGTCATAATCTATACTGCTAATGCTAAACCCGTTCATTCGTTGTTGTCATGGTGGCGCATCTTTATCAGCAAATTACTCAGCACGCCTGCCTCTTCTTCAGTTAATCCTTTTAAAGGCAAGTCTAATTCTTCAATATTTTCCATGATTTTTGTTAATAAATTTTCGCCTTCGTTGGTTAAATATATTTCAACAAGCCGCCGGTCGGTAGTGGACTTTCTTTTCCCCACCAAGCCTTTTGTAATCAATCTATCCACCAGACGACTAGTGTCACTCATTTTCTCAAACATTTGTTCGCGTATTTGTAAAATACTCAAATGATTGCCTTGGTTACGGTCTATTATCCGCATGATATTGTACTGCTGGCCTGTAATATCGTACTGTTCCATAAACCTTCGAATAAACTCGCTCATCCATGAAGCCGAAAGCATCACGTTTAACCTAGTTTTGTGGTATAGACTTCTATATATATCAGGAAGATATTCCTTGTTATTCATAATAAGAAGCTTTTTGTGGTTATTTTTCCCAAACTTTAAGTCCTTCAGAGCAGTTTGCGCAAATATCGATATTTTTACGTCCGCCCATCAGTTCGCTTCGAAATTGTTTATAATTTTCATTATGCCAGATCTCTTTAAACGATTGGTTTTTTAAATTTCCTAATCTGTGCATTGCATCTTTATCGAAACAACAAGGGACAACTAAACCATCCCAGGTAATTACGTTTGCTTGCCACAACTTCCAGCAATGGTTTTTCAGGCCACTTTTTACCTGCATTTTCCCATTGTTATCTTTCTTGTAACGACTATATTTATCTATCGATGGAATTAGCTTATGAGGATCGTTTTCATAGTCATATACCTGTGCAGTTTTAAAACGTACTTGATCCACACCGATTTCCAGGGCTAAACGTTTTACGTCTTCGATTTGATGCTCATTAGGTTTAACAACTAAGAATTGAAAAAAGACAAATGGTGTTTTGCTATTCATCTCCTTTTTACATTGTACTATGTTACGTGCACCTTCCAACACTTTTTCCAAACTGCCACCTACACGATATTGTTCGTAAACATCCTGTGTGGTCCCGTCGATAGAAATAATCAATCTGTCCAACCCGCTTTCTATTGTTTCCTTTGCTTTTTCTTTGGTAAGATAATGTGCATTGGTAGAAGTGGCTGTATACATGCCTTTACTGCTGGCATATTTTACCATCTTTAGAAAATCAGGATTCAGGTAAGGTTCGCCTTGGAAATAAAATATTAAATACAATACTTCTTTGTAAATTTCATCTATCGTATTGGTAAAAAAATTGTTGCCTAACATGCCTTTTGGCCTGGTAAATGCACGCAAACCACTTGGACATTCCGGGCAGCGCAAATTGCATGAAGTTGTTGGTTCGAAAGAAATGGAAATAGGAAACCCCCATTGTATAGGCTTCTTTTTTATTTTGCTAAGTTGATAACTCGAGACTACTTTAACCGCATTCCACGTACGGCGAAATGTAAGTTTTTTTAATAGGTTTATACTATCGTTCAAATTGAAATACATTGTACAAATGTAATATTTATCACTGAATTTATGGCCATTGAATAACATTCAGGGATATTGTTAACCATAATATAGTTAAATAATGAAGAAACATTCTAATTTCTTTATAGAAAATAATCTTTTGCAGGAAGGGAAATGGAAATGAGGAAGTAATATAGTTTTTTTGCTTTTTTCTTTGTAGAAGAAACCATTATCTTCGCAAGAGTAAAAAACGAATCTTTAGTGGAAAAGAATGACCATCATTATGTGGTAATATTGGCCGGCGGGATTGGCAGCAGGCTTTGGCCTAAAAGCCTGATAGCTAAGCCTAAACAATTTCTAGACATTTTAAATATAGGTAAAACGCTCATACAACAGACCTATGAGCGTTTTGTCCCTTTTATAAAAAAGGAAAATATTTTTGTAATTACACATAAAGATTATTTAGGATTTACGCAACAGCAATTACCTGATCTACCCGTGGAAAATATCTTGGTCGAACCCAGTAGGAAGAGTACGGCGCCCTGTGTGGCTTATATTTCTATGAAGCTTATGGCCAGCGATCCTGAAGCGAATCTTATTGTAGCGCCGAGTGACCATATTATTTTTGATACTGAAGTTTTTTCAGAATTTGTATCGACTGCGTTAGATTTCTCTGCACACTTAAATGCTCTGGTTACATTGGGCATAAAACCACTTTATCCCAATACGGGTTATGGCTATATACAATACGAAACACGCGAGGTGGCCTCGGATATTTATAAGGTAAAAACTTTTACAGAAAAACCTAATTTGGAATTAGCAAAGATTTTTATGGAAAGTGGTGAGTTCTTGTGGAACTCCGGTATTTTTATTTGGCGGGCAAAAAGTGTTTTGAACGCCATTGAAAAACACTTACCCGAATTGTATGAGGTTTTTGATGCAGAAAGAGAATACCTAAATACGCCGCAAGAGCGAGAAGCATTACAAAGGATTTATCCACTTTGTACCAATATCTCCATTGATTTCGCCATCATGGAAAAGTCTGAAAATGTATATGTAATACCTTCTTCTTTTGGATGGAGTGATTTGGGAACCTGGAACAGCACTTATGAAAATTTAGAAAAAGATTATTTAGGTAACGCCGTTTCCGGTAAACATATTTTGGTGGTAGATGCTACCAAATGTATGATAAGTGCCAACAACAACAAATTGGTTGTGTTACAAGGCTTGGACGATTTTATTGTCGTGGACACTAAGGATACGCTGCTGATCTGTAAGAAAGATAAAGAGCAAGAAATAAAAGATTATGTAGCAGAAGTAAAGAGGAATTTCGATGAAGACTATTTGTGACCTCTGGAAATAATTGATTGATGCAATGATATTGTTTACCCGTCAGGAGCTTACGCATTGGCATATTTCCCCTGAATATAGCACATCGTTTTCCATTAAAATAACATTTATGGTGTAATCGGTTCCGATAAGCTAGAAAGACGGGG
>NZ_JBNQGD010000295.1:0-31753 GCF_050436765.1 Arachidicoccus sp.
TTCTGCTCCTGGAAATAACTCACATAGCCCAACTCAACTTGAAAGCTGTTTGTTATACCATAATTCAACCCCAGATAAGCTCGATTCTGATCAAAAGTATTGTACACAATAGAATGCCCCATATTCAGCAAAATTTCATCAGCAGCCTTCGCGTTTAATGTGCCTGTTGCAGTAAGCTTTTTAATAAGCGGGTATTGCAGTTGCAATTGATAGCGAAAACGCTGTGTAAATGTGTAACCTGATTTCAGTTCACTGCCACTGCTTTTGCGTGTCCACCGCTGTTCCAACTGAAACCGGTGGCTAATCGTGAGATTCTCTATCTTTTGCTTGTAAGATAAAAACTCATCGGGCCGCAGCTCAGGTACAGTTAACTGTTGTGGCTTAGTAGGGTCTTGAGGATTAAGTGAAGTATAATAAGTAAACCCAATACCCGCGCTCCAGCCAGCGCCCAGCTCACGTTCCAATGTTACGCGTGGCAGCACCCAGTTACCTTGCCGGTCGTCTTTAAAAAACCTTCTGTCCTCAAATTCGACATCAATAGTATAGTGAGGTGAAAGATTGTATTTGCCGAAATAACGCAACCAATACTGGCTCTGGTGTGTTACACTTTTTTGTGCAAACAGTACACCAGTGCTGCTAATAAAGACCGAAGTAAGTATGTATAAAATTTTATATTTTTTCTTGATTTGCATAATAATTGAATTGGAGAAATTAAAATTGTTTCCTTAATCTGTGAGCGGCCATGCCCGTCTTAAAAGTCGATTTAACTTGCAGCCGTGCAACCCTCCTGCTGGTTCGTTCGGATAGATTTTATGCATAAATTATTTTACTAGTCTATTATTTTAATAGACTAAATGATTAAAAAAGAAAATGTTTTTGCGCTAAACAGTGCCAATACCAACTTGACAAGTAAAAAAATCCACACCAGCAGAGTTGCAAAATTTATTAGTCTATATTTTTTATAGACTAATAAATCAAAACAATCTATTCCACGTAATTTTCGACAAAGAAACTAAATCATATAATTCCTACCAAATTAATATGAATTAATTTTAAAAAAATTATTTCGCCTCCAATTTTCTTTCTCTTTTTATAATATCGGCGAGCGTCGCGGCATTTAATTTTTTTATAGTATCATTTCTGATTTCCATTGCAACCTGTCTTATGCCACAGGTAGCCTCGTCCACACACTCCTCACAACGATCATAAAAATTTAAAGAGACACATGGTAGTAAAGCGATCGCACCATCAAAGAGCCGCATTACTATTTCCATATTAATTTGATCCGGCGTAGTACTTAGAGAATACCCGCCAAACTTTCCCTTTTTGCTTTTTACAATACGTGCATTTCTAAGCTCCGATAAAATAGATTCCAGAAATTTTAAAGGAATATTTTGAGCTTCTGAGATTCTACTCACAGAAATAGGTTCTTCTTTCTTATGTTTAGCGATAAATACTAAAGCATTGATAGCATATTTAGCTTTCTTTGACAGCATTTCACTTGCTTTAATTGTTGGGAAACGAAGTTCTCGTAATAATTTCAATTAAGCAAAATAACTTAAATCAATTTCACTAAAATCAGACTTCTTGAGCTTTGACAAAACTAAATCAACAATTTTAAGTACAAATCTCAAATCCGATCCACGGAAAATTTCCAATGTATAAGACCCTTTGATTTCATCAAAACTAGTGCTCTATACGAATTCCATCCAAGTGAAGAAACCATATCTCTTGCCACCAAATAAAAGCCTTTTTGTCCTCGCCACGCAAAATATGCGGATCTCTAATCCCTACTATTGAACTAATCCTTGGATAATAAATAGACAAGTAAAATATTGATTCCTCTTTCTTTTAAAACATTCGTAATCCGAGATGATTGTGGTTAAGGATTTGCTTTTACATCCATAATCAGACTCCGCCATCCTTCCTACACAGGAAATTATAAAATTGAAGGGCTCACGATAATTTCGCGTTCTCTGTCTTAAAAGATTAATAAACTGAAAACACATAAGACTTACGGTCAAAAATCTGCGCGCAATATTTTCTTTTGGTTAAGCACAAATTATTTTTCAATCTAATCTTTTCAATTTCAAATTGGTGAAAATTAAGACCTCAAAATAAATTTGTTTAAACCGTAAAACTGATCAAACGAATGGAATATCTACGAAGACAATATAGCTGCTTGATAATGCGCAATGCAGTTCGTCCAATTTTATTTTTTCATTGTAATGCACCAGCGTCAAACAATAAAAAACGTGCCGTCTTACCGGCAACCATAACTTATGTCAACAATTCATCCTCTACTTTTTTACAATATCAGTAAGGGAAACAATTGCTTTTCCAATACACCCACTCGGCATCTGTATATGTAACAGCGCAGCAATGGTAGGTGCAATATCAGTCATATAATTTGTACTATTAGTTTCTCCATGAGGGATTTTCCACCCCATAAAAATCAAAGGAATATGCGTATCATAAGCATTCCATAGCCCATGAGAAGTCCCAGTCTTATAATTGTCTGGCAACCATCCAGATTGCAGAATAATTTTTATATCCCCACTTCTTTCTCTATTATAACCATTAATAATCATTTCACGTATAGAAGAAGGAATGGGGGCTGTAACTGCCCTACTTTCATCAATGGCATATAAAATACCTTTTTGCTTTTGTAAGAAAACAATTGTTGCTGCCTTAATTTTCTCTTTGTTCAATTGATTTGATTCAATATTTCTATTATCAAAAGAAACTTCAAAATTCTCGATATCAAGAACAAGTTTATTAACGCCAAATTCCTTTTGCAAGTATTCATTTAACGCCATTGTAAGATTCGGAAAAAAGCCTGTTGGCATTTTACGTTCTTTCATAAAGCCCTCTGAATGCGCACCACCATGATCGGCAGTAAGAAATATTAAATAATTACCTTTACCAACTTTCGCATCCAACATATCGAGGAAAGTCGCCAAATCCCTGTCCAATCGCAAATACACATCCTCAATTTCTATAGCGTTTGGCCCCGTCATGTGACCAACATAATCAGTAGATGCGCAATTAATAGTTAGGAAATCTGTGTAATTACCTTGTCCTAGTTTTTCACCATTAATTGCCGCTTCCGCAAAATTCAATGTAAGAGTATTCCCATATGGCGTTTGGCGAAAAGATTCTTTATCTATGGAATAAGCTTTGGCGACATCAAAAGGAAATGTGGGGGTTGCCGAACCTTTTAATTTTCCTTCCCAAGGTTCATCATCTTTTGTACTCTCTGTATATTGGTCAATAGATAATAAGGGTTTCCAGCTCCGTTTAATTAGTTTGTCAATATTTTTCTCCTCATTAAATACTTTTACCCAAATAGGTAACTCTTTCATGTAATAAGTACTGGTAATAAAATTACCGGATGAATCATCCAACCAAAAAGCACCAGTCGGATTATGTCCGGCAGGCAGAATTGCGGCACGATCTTTTAAGGAAACACCTATAACTTTCGATTTAAAATTAGTCGCCAAACGCAGTTCATCGGTAATAGTTGTAACCCAAAGATTATGGGGGGACATTTCACCCGCGCCTCCAACAGCGCCAACAGTTGACACAGTCGAGTCATCAGTACAATAAGTAGTTTTTTCTGAATTCTGAAAACGCCAACTATTCCCTGCAATACCATCAATAGATGGCACGGATCCAGTAAAGATTGTAGAGTGTCCAACTGCTGTATATGCAGGCAAATAGTTGACAAATGTGTTTGCGCAACTATATCCTTCATTAAGTAATCGCTTAAAACCTCCCTCCGAATATTTATCGTAGAAACGATAGAGATAGTCCCACCGCATTTGGTCTACTACAATTCCAACCACTAATTTTGGTCTTTGCATTTGTGCGAAAGAAAAAAGAGACATATAAGAAAATAAAAAAAACAATACTATTTTTTTCATAAAAGATTTTTAATAAATTTAAAAAAAGATGTGTCGAAGTGGTTAATTACAATAATCAATGAAGCATTAGCTACCGTGTATTTAGAATCTTTTAATGGGCATTCTTACCCAAAAAATTATTGTTATGAATATCCTTGCAATTTATTGTATCTATGGCTTTCCCAAAATAGTCCGGTAACGTCCCAAGCCAATCTACCGAGCAGTTATTCATGAAAATGCCATCCGTATTTTCAACATAAAATCCTGCAGTTGGATGTTTTATTAAACCTTGAACTTTTGAGGGTCGTCTATCGTATACCCCACTCTTAATACTGGTTATTTTTTTTAAACGAACATGGACAGAATTAAAATATATATCATGAACCAATCTTGCCGATTCCGCTGAGATATAAACCCCATTTTCAGATTTAGCAACAATATTAGAAAAATAGATATCACTTACAGGACCAACCTTACCATGCATAGCACCTTCTGGGAAGCGCCAATTTGCATCTTTATTATTAGCATCGGCTCTTATAAATGCGGTAATATAAATAGGCTCCGCTTTCCCCCACCATACATCTGAAAACAGATGCGATTCAATAACGAAATTTGAAAACTGGATGTCACTTACGCTGCCTTCATCTCTATTTTGAATACCAATGCCACGATTGGAATTTTTGACAATACAGTTATCAAAAACAACATGGCAAATACTGTCCATATTCTCAGATCCAATTTTCACTGCACAACTCCTGGAAGTCATAATGCAATTCGTTACTACAATATTTTCGCAGGCGCCAAACTCTTTATACTCACGGCGATTTTTCAAGCAAATACAATCATCTCCTGATTCAATTTGGCAATTCGAAATTCGTACATTTTTGCAATGGTCAATATCTATGCCGTCGCTATTGCGCACTTTTACATTATTTAGAAGATTTATACCATCAATTACCACATTATTACAACCCGCCAAATGAATGGTCCAATAGGCCGAATTGACAATATTTAATTCACGAATTTGAATATTACTCGAACCAATCAAAGTCAATAAATGAGGTCTGTGATCTTCATTATGTAATATAGGTTTTAATTCATAGCTATCATTGAGTTCCTTTCCCATAAACGAAACACCATTGCCGTCAATCCTGCCAGGTCCGCACAAGGTTACGTCTTTTATCTTATTACCACCTATCCAAATCATACCCTCCCCTCTATTCGTGCCAAATGCACTGTTGACATACAATTTTTCGTTGGGACTAGCCAGAATCGTTGCACCTGCACTTACATATAGAGTCACAAATGATTTTAAATCAAAAGGTCCACTTAGATAAACTTTACCGGCAGGAACAAATACAGTTCCACCTCCAGCAGCAGTACAAGCATCCATAGCTTTTTGAAATGCTTTAGCGTTATCCGTCTTTCCATCCCCAATTGCACCAAAGGTTTCAACATTAAAAATGGTATTGGTTTGTCTTAGGTTTAATTGGTTAGCTTTATAAAAATTGGCACAATTGGCAATATTTGTAATAAAAAGACCCAATATAATACAGACAACACCTATATAAGATCTAATATATCGTAAGATCATAATATTATTGCCGTTATGTAAACCAATACTACATACAAATCTTTTAGATTGAAATTTTTGTTTAATTGCTTCCATATTATGATATTATTTTTTTAAGACAATTCAAATTTCCTTTTTTTAAAAATCCATATATAATCAAATAAATATTCATCTAAAATATTTTATTTGTCATCACTTCTTCAAGGTTGGTTGGCAATGGCGCTTCCCCAGTTAGTGGGTTTATCTACAAGCCAAATATCCATTCTATGTCCTACGCTATCCTTTTTGGCTTTCCCCATTCTATTTATTGAATCAGGTTCATTATTTCCCTTTATATTTTGAAAAAAACGGTGGCAAAAATAATTCTTCGCATATGGCTTTCCATCTAATTCTATTTTTTCTATATAACATGCTTGGGGAGAACTTTTGTGGCAGATAATAGAAAAGCAATCTCCTAAATTATTTGCATTTTTACCCTTAATTAAACTCGTTATAAACAAACCCGGCCGGATAACAACTGTGTCAAAAAGAGGGGCACAAATTAAATATCGTCCACTAACCGGATCCACTGGATAAAACCCCATGGAAGCAAACACATACCAAGCACTCATTTGACCTCCATCATCATTGCCACCTAAGCCGCCAGGCCCTTCGCTATACTCCTGATTTAAAATACGATGTACCCGAACTGTGGTTTTGTACGGCTGGCTTGTATAATTATACATAAAAGGAATCTGTTGACCGGGTTCATTTCCATGCCAATAACCACCGCTCTGAAACAATTTGTCCAAGGATTCCATGAATCGTTTTTGACCTCCCATTAATTTGATTAATCCTTTTACATCTTGAGGGACATAAAAACTAAGTTGATGCGGAGTCCCCTCTGTTATAAAACTTTCTCTTGCCTCTGGATTAAAACGACTAATCCACTTACCACTAATATAGCGACCTCGAACAGAGTTTACAGATTTATCAAAAACCTTATAGTAGTTTTCGCTGCGCCGTTTTAGCATTTCATAATCTTTTTGATAACCTAAAGATTTCGCTACTGTACTTAAAGCATAATCATCATAGTAATACTCCATACTACGGCTCACTTGCTCTTTTTTATGAAAAGCTACTGGGACAGAATCCTCTAATGGTATATAGCCATATTTCAAATAACTATTTAAAGCCCTTCGCCCCATTCCATTATGATAATCGGCCGAATCTGCCACTTCAAAACTATTTTTATGCATATACTTATAGGCTTCCACGATATTGTAATCTCTAATACCTTTATTGTAGGCCGAAGCAATAAAAGCAACTGCGTGATCCCCAACCATGGCGTCCGTATAATTATTCCAGCATGGAAAAATAGGCAGCCAACCACCTTGTTGCGCTTTTAGGATTAGAGACTCAACCAATTGATTAATAAAATTAGGTTGTAGAATTTCATATAAAGGAAGCTCCGCTCTATAGATGTCCCACATGGAAAAGTCATCATAGTACTTTTTACCTGACTCAATATCCTTTTTACTTAAGCGTTCCAATTGATAATAACCTCCAAATTTTGGATAATAACCATCTACATCACTAAAAAGACGCGGCTGCTGCATACTGTGATAAAGAGATGTATAAAAAATGTGCTTTAATTTTTCATTTTTAGTGCTAACTTTAATTTGTGCCAAACTAGTTTCCCATTCCTGTTTAGCAGCTCGTCTAACTGTTTCAAAACTCTTTTTACCAATTTCAACATTCAAATTTCTTTTTGCCCCTTGAAAACTTGAGAAAGAATTTCCAATGCGTAACACCAGTCGCTCTCCTTTACGTAAATAAAATCCAAGATAAGCATCGGTAGCAGTATTCTTATATCCCGAATTAGTTCTAGGTACTGTCCTTTTCTGTTCGCTACCACCCACTTCAATAAAGCCACTATTTTCATCTTCGTCGTACACAACTCGACAAGGCACCTTATCAAAACTCAAATAAAAATATCCGCTAAATCCTGCGCTCTCGCCCCATCCCTGATAAATACGGTGTGCTGGATTTGAGGCAAAAAAAATATTTTTCTTCCCTGCTGCAAAGACAAGACCTTTACCGATATCACTATTAGGATGTATATGCACAAAGAGGCTATCATCACTATTCATTGTATAAACAATAATTCCGCTTCTTAGTGAGCCACTTACTTCGACTTTGTATTTGTCAGGTATATCCATTTGATAATAATACGGAGTCGATGTTTCCCAGTTGTGTTTAAACATTATGACATCGTTTTTTAATTCCAAATGGCCCGATGTCCCCATGATTGTCAAGCTACCATAATCTTGCGTACATGATCCACTCAACCAATGCGTTGCCCGAATACCAGAAAACAGCGTATCACCATATTTATATGGAGCATTACACTTTTGTTCGAAGAAGCGGGTCTGGGGTGTAAAATTAACCATAGCAAATGGCAAACCAACATCTGGAATAGTATTGCCCGCCGTCTCGCTACTTGTTTCACTATGCTTTAAAGCAGAAATCGTCGTAGCATTGGCTGTACCTGAAAATGGCTGAACATAATCAACTAACCATTTGGAATGATTAGATTGTGCAAAAAGCGAATAGGAACCAAAAACAAATACTAAAATTAATAATCTGCAACTCTTCAATTTATTATTAAGAATTGAATGTAGCGTAAATTGATTTATATGTTTAAATCCTTTCAAAATCATTTTAATCATTTTTAAATTAAACGGTATCTTAGAATTTAAGTTAGGTATCTTCAAGATCAAAAAGAGGTTTACTGAATTTAAGCATCCACACATCTAAAATTATTTGAAAACAATATTAGATAAAGATGGTGGCAAATCTTGTTTTGAAATGCCGGTAGCCCATGTGCCGGGCTTTGCTCCCATAGTCAACTCTAATATTTTACCATTCATTAATTCATCGTGGGTAATCCAGCATCTGTTAAGTGGTACACCACCTAAGGTGGCTGCGATAATAAAATGATTTTTATCTGAGAGATTTCTCGCTTTAATAATAAAATCCTTCGACTTATTTAAATGAATAACGGTCATCGAATAGGTGGGTGAATTTATTAAATAATAAGGCTGCCCGGCATTAGGATAAAGTCCCATTTGATGAAAGGCAAACCAAGATGACATGGCTCCACTATCATCATTTCCAGGGAGACCATCGTTCGTCGCATGGAAGTTCTTTTTAATAATTTCCAAGATACGTTTGGAACTCAAATCAGGCCTTCCCACAAAACTATAAAGATCCGGCGTCAGAAAAGAAGGCTCGTTTCCCACATTATAATAATGATTATCAAAAAGTGTATTGAGCTTTTTAATAAATGCTTGTCGTCCACCAGATTTGGCAACGATTGCGGCGATATCATGGGGGATCGAAAAAGAATACTCCCAACTGCTCGCTTCATAAAAAACGCCGCACCACCAACAAACACAATTAGGCCAATCCTTTGATAATGGAGTATTATAAGCCATTGACGAAATACGGTTATTGTCAATACTGCAATTAATACTATCCACCCATTTCCCATCTGGGTTACGAGGCATAATAAACCCTTTAGATCCATGGTCTGTGATATTATGCCATAAATTTTGCCAATTATTTGCTTGACGAATAAAATGTTCATATACATCTCCCATGTTTAACCCTTTGGCTACCGTAGCAATGCAATAATCGTCATAAGCATATTCAACCGTTCTATTGCCCGAGCGAACAAATCTGTGACTTACATACCCAAGATTATTATAATCGGTTAAGCCACCCCGACCTTCTTTTTCCTCATTTCCGCCCGGAGGAATCTCTGCATCTTTTAACATAGCTTTCATAGCCAGCTTATAATTGATACCGGTCAAATGCTTAACAAAAGCATCAGCTATCACAATCTCAGCATTTGAGCCCCCTTGAGTTCGACCATTGTCATTACCACTTCTTGCATCGGGCAAATAACCGTCGTGCAAATAGATTTGTAAAAGGGCATTTACAATAGCAGTCTCTCTTTCAGGAGCAATTAAAGTGAGTAAAGGAAAAGAACATCTGTAGGTATCCCAAATAGCATAAAAATCATCATAATATGGAGTCGTATTCTCCCAATTGGGGTTCTCTCCTGTTCTATCTGTTGGCATCAGCATGGTATGATAAAGAGCTGTATAGAACATGGTTTTCTGTTCATTTATTTCCTGATCTACTGCACTTTTACATTTCACTCCTTTTGTAATTGCGTTTTCTTTTGTTGGAGTTTCTCCGACACACTGAATCTCAATACGGGACAGATAGTCTTGCCAAGAAGTAATGAGATTTTCATAAGTTTTTTGAAAATCGAATATGGAATTAATCTGATTATTCGAAATAGCATTGTCAGTTAAGTTTGCCTTTGCATTTAACTCTCCTATAAATGATATACCTACGCGCATTTTAAGGCTATCTCCCAAAAGATTTTTGGCATCAAAACATACTATAGCGCCTGTTTTCTTTCCGTCATCTTTCTGTGCTGCAATACCCTTGCATAGTTGTTCCGCACGCCAAGTGCTAAAAGTAGAAAATTTATGATCAAAGATCACATAGTAATATACGGTGTAAGCCTTACCATTGTTCCACCCGCCCCGAATCCTCGAATAACCTCGCAAGCTACTATCCGAAAGTACTTGTACACTACTGCCGACAAATTGCTGCGCTTCCCTATAATTTGGTATCGACTTTTCTCCCAAAAATAAGCCTCCGTCAATTTTTACTTTAAGGGGATATTTTCCATTATTTTTATTCGGCCGTTTATTAAAAATAAACCGATATAGCGAAGACCGCGCTGAAGTAGTAATGTCTGTACGAATATGATATTTGTTTAAATAAACACTATAAAATCCAAGAGAGACGTTTTCTTGGGACCAAGTGGAGTGGGCATGAATATCGTCTTTACCGCTAAAAGCCATTACACTAATATTACCGTATTTTGGTCCACCACCTGTGCCGCTTACATGCACTTGACTAAACCCGTAAATCGGAATGATGCTGTCTGCTACAAAACCGCTATTAGCGCCGACTGAATTATCCGGCCCAGGTTTTACCATCCCAAAAGGGCAACTTGGACCAATGAAAATATGACCATCTCCCTTTGACCCAATCAAAGGATTCACGTAACGGGTAACTAAAGTAGTTTGTCCTTTTAATAAACTTATTGAAAGAACAAAAAGCAACAGAAGTCTCGCATTTATACTTAATTTTTCTTTCAATATCAATAATTGTTTCATAAAATAATTTTTGAGAGTATTCAAATAAAAACGCAATACATACTCATTCTACTTTATCGTCTACTTCCTTATACAACACAAAAAACATCTATTCTGTTCGACAGAATTCGTCTATTATATCTTACGATTTTACCATGTAAATACCGTAATGAACAACGATATTTACAAATGATTTACCAGTGCGGTCTATACTTCCTATAAAGCCTTTCAACAATTGTTAAAAGTTGGTTCTTATCGGGTTTCGTGGGGTAGCTCTTTGTCGTAGTTACAAACTTCCATTCAAAATCTTTAATGTGATTTTCAAACGCTCGCTGATCAAAGCCCTTTTCCGTGCCGAAGCGACGCATGTAATTTAGTCTTGCTTCGAAATAAGCACTCCATCGTGGTTTATAAAAATCGTCTAACAGACCACTCCATTGTCGGCAGGCATATTCGTGTAAATCAGAATTTTTATCACCCCATAGTGTAATTAAATCTCTCGCGTTTTTCTCATACAAATTCTTCTGGGCAGTATTTGTCCCCCAAGCCCTTGCAGCTGCAATCCAAGGGCCTAATAAAAAATCTTTTCTCGTTGACAATAATCTATCCATATCTTCAATTAGATGAATAAAACGAGTGGCGTAGGCTTTCATTTGAAGACTATCATCCTGATAAACGGCTCTAGCATAATGCTGCTGCAAATCACTAGCATAATTTGCCATAACTTGGCGAAGAACATCCACTAAATCAAAACGAAAGCCCTCAGAATTTTCCGCAGCAGGAACTGTTTTCATTAATTCATCCAGTGCCATCACCAAATCTTTAGGCTGATAATTAAGTTTGGTTCTTACCCAGCGTGCCGAGCTATCCAGTGTGGGTCTGGCCTGAATAATTGATTCTGCACCATCACGTATAAAATTAGCTTTACCCACATGGTAAACAGTATTAGCCAGAATCCTCCAAGCTTTTATGGCATGTATATCAGAGCTGCCATACCTATCTAAAACATATTGAGATAACCATTTTTTTAAATCGATGGATTGATCTGTCCAGGTATTAGTAGTCATCAATTCATAAATGGCCGGATTTTGTGCTATTCCTTCGGGTGTAAGTCCAATACCCACCATCTTTCCGCCATTTTTATCATGCAGCGCTTCTGAAGGGCCATTGGCGACTTGACGCATATTTCCGAACAAATTAGTATTACCTCCAAAATTGTTTAGCATATTCCATATCCAAGGCTTACCGAAAAAGGCATTTGTGCTATTCCACACCGGATAAACTTCTGAAATTAAATCTAAAATTATCATCTTATTATCTGGAACCGCATCTAACAAGGCCTTTATTTGTGTATCTTTCCAAAACTTCCTGTCATTATAAAACAACCACCCCTGCATAACCCAAATTGCAGTGCTATCAACTGACTGCATTCCTTTATAAATTTTTGCACTTAGGCTGGACAAATAAGCTGAATCGCCACTTGGCGGCTGATTTTCATTGAAAGTATCTGCCGAATAAAAATGATCGGTGCCATAAAGTTCAGTCTGCTTTCGAAGAAACTTTGTAGCAATCATGCTAAAGTTAGCATCAGTTGCATCTAAAATATAAGTATCACCAAAACCGTTATGCCAGTTTGTCGCTTTTAAATTCGCATTTGGAAAATGTTTTTTAAAAGTAGCTGGAACATGCCCAGTAAAAGCCGGAAGTACCACCTTCATCCCCAATGATCTTTCTCTTTGCAATATCTTCTTTTGTAAAAGATAATGGGATTTCATCCAAGCAAAAGGTAGTGGGCCTCCCCAACCATCTATGTTACCCATCCAGAGCCAAGCAAAATAAGCAGGCCCACTAAAAAAATGAGATAATTCTTCATCCCCAAACCCCATCTCTTTGTAAACGCGATACCACGTATAGGCCTGACCTGTAATCGCAAGCGGCATATTTATGCCATGCATGGCCATCCAGTCAATTTCTTTTTGCCACCTCGGCCAGTTCCACCAAGACATAGAATAATTAAATGTGCAGTAATTAAGATAATATCGATAATCGTAAGGTGTTTTTTTGGAAATCTTTTGTTTTAATTTTGGGAGAGTATGAGGCAAATGCAAGTTTACTCCATTCCAAGTAATCTGGCAATGACAATAGCTCGTCAAATAATAATATAGGCCACTGGCTACCGCTACACCGCTCGTTCCACTAATAAGGATTTTATCGCCTTTGCTTTCTAATTCAAATCTATCTTTTCCATCAAACGCGATAGATTCTATAACAAAATAATCGGCATTTTTTCCCAGGACTCTTTTTATCAAGTCTTTTGCTGCAGAGATATCTAAGGACTTACCAGTTTGGGGAAGTATATCTCTTGTAGATGTTGAGAATGGTTCTTTCTTTGGTGCTTCTGGATAAGCATCTGACTCGAAGATAACACAAGCCGTTGATGAAGTAATTATCGCGAAAATAAAGATAATTACCCCCAGACACCTAATGATAAATTGATGTCGTCTAAGACGAGTTGAAAGTCTTTCTTTTTTTACTGATGGGGCAAAACGCCGCAACTTTCCGCTTTTACTTTTAATAAGAATGGTTCCTTGCATTTTTTATTATCATTTAAGGTAGAAGCCCGTGCTAGTTAATTATGTGTCTTTCCTATCTCTGCGCCCGTATCCCGTTCATCATTTTTTTACCAAAAAACAGTATATAGTGCTGCCAAAATACCTAATATGATGATGGAGCCAAAAGCAAAACCGGACGAAAATCGAAACATGGAACTGTCTACTTCTATTACTTTTTGGTCGCCTTCTAAAGTTGGTTTGATGAAACTTATTACCACCATCACCAACACAGTCAAAACGAAACAAATACCCATTCTATCTAAAAAGGCAATATCGGGAAAACTACCGGAAGTCCAAACAGGTAAAAATTTCAGAACGGTTGAAAGAGGAATAGTGAGCAATGCACCCGTCATAGCTGCAAGCGTTGTCGTTTTCCGCCAGAAAAAACCGAGCAGAAATATAGCCAGTACACCGGGAGAAATAAAACCCACGTATTCCTGTATAAACTGGTAGACCTGATCTAAAGAACGAAGGCTTGGCGCCACAAGAGCTGCAATACTTAGCGATACAATTACCACCCACTTACCAGTACGCACTAATTTAGCCTCAGTAGCTCCCTTATTGAAATATTTTTTATATATATCCAAAGAAAAAATGGTGGAGATACTATTGGCTTTACCCGCAAGAGAAGCCACGATAGCAGCCGTTAAAGCCGCAAAAGCCATTCCTTTTAAACCTGAAGGGAGTATATTCATCAGGGTCGGATAGGCATGATCGGGTTTTACAACACCAACAATACTAGTCATCTCAGCATGAAACAGACCTTTGTTATATAATACAAACATCACAATGCCCGGAAGCACCGCAATAACAGGCACTAATAGTTTTAAAAAGGCAGCAAATAAAATCCCTTTTCTCGCAGTTTTCAAATCAGCACCCAAAGCTCGTTGAACGATATATTGATTGCAGCCCCAATAAGCGAGGTTATTGACGAGCATACCGCCAATTAAAACAGAGATTCCCGGTAGGTCTTTATAATAAGGGTTAGAAGGTTTAAAGATCATATGAAAATGATCTGGAGCCTGCTCCTTTAGAAGAGATAACCCTTTAATAACGTTTTTACCATAACCAAATTCTGTACTAAGCAAGGTAAGCGCCAAATAAGTTGTAATTAGACCACCAATAACCAGCACAATAACCTGTATAACATCGGTGTAACCAATTACTTTCATACCTCCAAGTGTCAAAAAACCAGCAAAAAGTACAAGGCCAAAAACACTCCAGCCAAAACTTATAGTAGATACAGAAGAAATAGCCAGGGCACCCAAATAAATAATCGAAGTCAAATTAACAAACACATACACCAAAAGCCAAAATATTGCCATTATACTACTTACCCTATCATTGTAGCGCGTAGCCAAAAACTGAGGCATGGTGTAAATTTTATTTTTAAGATACACAGGAATTATAAATATAGCCACGAGAATTAAAGCCGCCGCTGCCATCCATTCGTAGGAGGAAATCGCTAGCCCAAGTGCAAAACCAGAACCTGACATACCAATAAATTGCTCTGCGGATATATTGGAAGCAATTAGAGAGGCCCCAATAGCCCACCAGGTTAGTGATCCTTCGGCTAAAAAAAATTCCTTTGCTTCCCCAGTTTTAGCTTTCTTCTTTTTATATACATAATACCCATAAAAACTTACCGCAATAAAATAGACAAAAAACACAATATAATCAGCAGTATGGAGAGTATTCATTTATTCTAGAAGATTTTTAAAAAGTGAAATGCTTTTCAATTTAGGCTTAAATATGATTAACCCATATTTCTATGTATATAATTATTCAAAATTTATTTCAAGCATCTGTTTAAATGTGAGTTTCAACTTTAAGCTATTTGATTCAACCTTCAAAAACAATTAATGACAACCCTCCCCTAACAACTCCACATGAATTGTCCGAGACTAATAGCCTCGTGGCCATAAAATAAGTTCCAATACTTCAACAATGCCACTAAAAATCAATATTATTGAATACTTATTAAGCTACATTAATCTACCACCTAAAGTTTTATAAACAATTTCATTTTGTACATCCATCTAAGTAATACCATTTCAATGATGAGTACACCTATCCAATGCATAGTGCTATAAAATGCAGGCGGCACATTCTTGATAATTCCATCAAATAAATAATGGCTGCTGCTTTCAAAATCAATACCGCCATGAACACTTACGTAAATAAAAATGGAATTCATTCCTATCCAGACAAATGGCAAGCAACATTTTCGAATAAACTTACCCCATTTAGATTCTTGCGTTTGAACGTCAGTGTTGATTGAGTGAGAGTTAGAATCTCGAAAAACTAAAACGTCAATTACCAGATAAAACACGCTAATGAGTATCAGACTCCAACCACCTGCAAATAAGACAAACGAGCTGGTCCACATATTTTTATTTATGGGGAAATACAAATATTTTTCCCATAATAATCCAAGCACTAAAGATAAAATACCCGCAGCAAATAAAGAGACAGCCTTCATTAACCCCGTTGTTAAATAATGTGGTTGCACATTTTGATCTCCAAAAACTTGCTCACTCTTTAAAAAGATGCCCGTAAATATTCCGAGTAGTGCAGTACAAATAGCAGGGAGATTAGACAAAAGTCCTTCGGGATCATACACAGTCCTATGCAATTTACCAGGTAGCCAATTACGATCGATATAGGCGGCTAAATTTCCTGACGGGGTTAATACAGCTCTCCCAAAATTAGGCACGGGGACATAACACATGAGTAACCAATAGAAAACCAAAATAGCAAAAAACCAAATAACACACTTCCTCCAACTAAAATTTAAATAAATAACGGCCGCAAAGAAACAAGCAATTGCAATACGGGCTAATACACTTGCAAAACGTGTATCGCTGTATGCATTAAATGCCAAATCTCCATTAACAACCATACCTAACAGTATTAGTAATAATGTTCTTTTTAACAAAGAAAAGTATATCTTTTTTTTCTGTTTATTTTTAAAGACAGTATTATCTAACCTAAAATAACTATCAAAAGAAAAAGGCATCGTCACACCGGATATAAAAATAAATAGAGGAAAAATCAGATCATAAAAAGTAAATCCATTCCAGACGCTATGATGTAACTCACTACTTAACATATGAAATATCTTCGTCCATCCAGCCGGGTTTGTTGCCTTTGCGAGGCCATGGACAACCCCCTCTCCTCCGATAATCCAAAACATATCAAACCCTCGCAAACAATCCAGCGATAAAAGCCTGAGTTTTTTAACTGGGGCCTTTTCTTTTTTAAGGTTACTTGTTGAGCTTATCGTATTCGATTGGTTCATATGATAAAGGTTGGACGGAATATTGGACGGCAATCATAATAAGCAGAAAAAAACTCGAATTTTCCTGATTTAATAAGGTATTGAATATCACCGCTTAAACGCTATATTTTAAAGTTTAGAGTTTAAGTATTTAATATTATTTATTATAGCTATATCACAAACACCTTATTTTATTCATACTAAATCCCATTTTTATTTATAACCTGGATTTTGCACTAAGGCAGGGTTAACTTGCATCGCAGAAGTCGGAATCGGGAAAATACGTTTGTATGTATTATTATCAGTTTTAAAACCCCATGTACCTTCGTATTTACCAAAACGAATCATATCGTTTCTATGCCAAGATTCCCAAGCAAACTCACGACATCTCTCATTATAAATTGAATCTAATGTAACATTTGCCCAAGGAGCAGATATTGATCTATTAGCTCTGAGTTGGTTTACAAGCGACAATGCTGTTGCACCGTTAGTGGCTGCGCCACCCCTTAATATAGCTTCAGCTTTCATTAAAATAATATCAGAATAACGGAACATTGGTATATCATTATTTTGATTTCGATTGGTAGAGGTCGCATCTGGGAGAAATTTGATATTTCTGTATCCCATATTCCACGCAATCTCGTCATTACCCAAATCGAAAGTACCTGGATTTAAGCGCAGGAGTATATTAGGAGTCAAGTTTACCTGATAGGTGTAGCTGCCGTTTGGATTACTCCCTGAATATTTAAAATCATAGCCCTGATTTGTGGTCGTTACTGTTACCGGGGTAACACCATCGTTCATGTATTGCAAGCCAGTAAGCCACTGTGCGTTGCGAATATCACCTGGATCATTAAAATATGCGTAGAATTCTGGCAATGTACTTCTTGGAGCACTCGGCGTAAATGGCAAACCGAATTTCTTGGCTTCAGATCTTGGCACATCATAGCGCGCGAAATACATATTTCCGTTTAATCCGTACCCTGTGGCATAGGTGGGAGAATAAGGAATAACAAAAATGAATTCTTTGTCACTTGGACCATTATTTGGATAAAATTGGTTTAAATAAGTGCCTCTTGGTTCCAATGCATAATTGCCGGAATTTATAACAGAGTCAGATGCAATGATACAATCGTTGTAGCGTTGTTTACCGGTATAATACTCTGCATTCAGATACATTTTAGCTAATAAAGCGTAAGCACTATATTTAGTCACTCTGCCATAAGTAAGCATGCTCACTTCTCTGCTGAGATAGGGAAGACAAGATTTTACATCTTGCTCAATAAAATTAAATACTTGTGCTCTTGATACATTCGCATGAGGAGTAAAGTCACCATAAGTTGTATCGATAGGGACATTGCCATATAAATCCATCATCATAAAATAGCCAAGTGCACGTACCATTTTTAACTCTGCAATAGTTTCATTTTTGTTATTCCCTTCCGGCATGGTACCATTTAATATATTTATTGCTTGGTTGGAAACGCCAATTACTTTTTCCAGATACCCCCAACATGAACCAGTCCAACCATGATCTTTTGTCCAACTATGATAATGAAGCATGCTATAATTTTGATTATCATACCAATTCCCGCCTCTCGACGGCAATATGGATTCGTCGGTGCTGGCAGACTGCATAAACCAATAATCCAAAGCATAATTTCCTCTTAAAGCAACATAAGCAGCTCCGGCCGCTTCAATATATTGAAGAGAATCCTGCGGAAAAACACTAGGAGTCAATTCAGTAGTTACCGCTACATCAATTTTATGACAAGACGCCAACATACTACCTAGAAATATCAGCATCGCAGTCATTCTAAATATTTTTTTCATATAAATGATTTTTTCTAAATTTTAAAAAATTAGAGATTGATATTTAATCCAAATAATAAAGTCCGCGTTTTAGGATAAAAATTATCAGAATCAATACCGGGTGCGTTACCGCCTTGATTAATTTCAGGATCAATCCCTTTGTACTTAGTTATAACAAATAAATTATTGACGGTAGCATATATTCTACATCTTTTGATATAGCGACCAAGACGGGAAAAATTATAGCCAAGGGTTGCATTATCTAAACGTATAAAACTACCGCTCTCGATAAAACGTGTGGAGTACTTGAAAGCATTTACGTCATTAATTGACTCGTTAGCTACATCAGTTAAAATATTGGTGTATTGGGCTGTGCTTGGTCTGAAAAGATCTGCTCTGGCAACATTGAAAATCTTGCCTCCAAAAGATCCTCTAAGGAAAACGTTCAAATCGAAATTCTTATAACGAAACGTATTGGCCCAACCCGCAATCAATTTTGGCTGAGGTGACCCGGCGTAATGATAATCGGTACCAATTGACGGCGTAGTGGTGAGTGATCCGTCCGCTGCTACATATTGGGAGATTCCATTTGAATTTTTGCCCGCATATTGCAAAGTAAAGAACTGTCCTAAAGGCCTGCCTGCTTTAAGAATTTGTAATGTACTCCCTGTTTGACCACCGCCATCGGGCTGCGTCAAACGAACTGAGTCTCCCCCTGTGAACAGAGGATTATTCAAGCTAGTGATTTCGTTCTTATTATGTGCAAGATTGATTCCTGTGGTCCAAGTAAAAGAATGGTGATTTACAACACTCGCATTCAAAGAAAACTCTACTCCTTTATTACTCATACTTCCACCATTAGCGACAATTGATCCGCTAGGAATTAAGATGGGATCTACTGAATAAGAATAAATCATGCCAGTTGTATTTTTATCATACACATCAATCGATCCTGTCACAACTCCCTTTAAAAATCCAAAATCAACACCAATATTTTTGGTGGCGGTTTTTTCCCACTTTAAGTCTGGATTCTCTGCCTGAGTAGGGCCATATGCAGCCTCCGTAGAACCATTGTAATAATAGGTGCCAAGGCTGCCAGAGATAAACTGAGCCGTATACGCACTGAATCCAGTCGCATTACCGGTAACACCATAGCTCAACCTCAGTTTAAGATTGCTGAACAATCGCTGATTCGCCATGAAAGCTTCCTTATCGATTCTCCAAGCGGCACCTATTGATGGGAAATATCCCCATTGGTGGTTAGCCCCAAAAACAGAGCTTCCATCACGACGAATAGAGGCCTGCAATAAGTACTTTTCTCGAAAGTTATAATTCAAACGAGCAAAGTCTGATATAAACTTTGTCTTATTGTAGACACCATCTGCTCCGAAATTTACCACATATCCGGTAACTGCTGTATAATTACTTAGAGCCAAATTATAAAACCCGATATTATCTACTGCCAAGTTGGTCGTCGTGGCCTGAAAGCCATCTCCTGAACTATTTTGTTGCCAAGAATACCCAGCGACCAGATTGATTCCATGGTCTCCAATTTTTTTATCCCAAGTCAAATAATCTTCTATAGTAGTCGTTTCATTTTGGTAGCTACTGCGTAAGGCTGATCCATTGACCCCAAAGTTTATGAGACTATGCGTAGCCGGAGGTTCTGGATTGGAATAAAAATTAGCACTATTGTATTTTGAATAATAGCTATCATAGAATTCTCCATGTAAATAGTTAGAGCGTTGATATGAGGCGTCCAGATTATATTTTAAGCCAAACGGCAATTTCACTTCTACTGTAAAAGCTCCAACCAGATTATTGAATTTGGTATTGTCTTGGGCGTGATCAATCAATGCTAAGGGGTTAAAATAGCCCGTATTGTTAAAATTCTCAAAGAAACTACCATCAGCGTTCCTTACTGGTGAAACTGGGAGATGAAGGATAGATTGTTGTAAAACTACATTTCTATTTGGAACATTATTGGCGTTACTAATTGAATTGGTCAAATTAAAACCAACTTTAACCTTATTATTAATAGCATACTGCTCAACAGCTAGGTGTGCAATTAATCTTGAAAGATTGCTCGATTGAATAATACCTTCCTTGTTAGTATATGTGACACTTGCAATATAATTACCATGGTCTGAACCGCCACTTATTGACATATTTTCGCTATGCGATATTGCCTGATTCCTTTCTACAGCGGCTTGCCAATCCGTATTAGCACCCAAGTCATCATTTGGAGATAATGCAAGGCTATTTTTTCGTAAAAAACTTCTTAGCTGAGCACTATCCATTAAATCTAATTTATTAGATACTTTTTCAACACCCACATAACTATTATAATCGATTGAAGGATCCCCTTTTTTACCTTTTTTTGTCGTTATTATAATAATTCCATTTGCACCACGGTTACCATAAATTGCTGTAGCCGCTGCATCCTTAAGCACATCTATGGAGGCTATATCATTTGGAGACACCAAAGAAATATCAGCACCTGGCACTCCATCGATAACATAGTAAGGGGATTGAGAGCTATTGATAGTAGAAGCACCCCGGAGAATAATTGCAGCCGGGCGATTAGGGTCACCACTCGCCGTAATATTCAATCCAGGAACTTTACCTTGCAATAATTGTCCAACATCAGTAATGGCACCTTTGTTCATATCCTCTCCCTTCAGAGAAGAGATAGAACTGGTGAGTGTTTTGCGGGAGCCTGTACCATAACCAACTACAACTACATCTCCAAGACTGGCTGCAGTTTCTTCCATTACAACTTGATAATTCACTTGATCTGTAATCAGGACCTCTCTGGTCTTGAAGGTTAGCCCGGAAAAAACCAATATATCTCCATTGGAAGCAATAATAGAAAAGCTGCCATCTGGTCCAGAAGTTGTAAAGCGTTTTGTTCCTTTTACATTAATAGTGACTGCTTCTGCGGCCCTTCCGCTACTTCCTGTAACCGTCCCCGAAATGCTTTTTTGACTCTGGGCAAATAGTATATTGCCCGGCATGGTGAATAATAAGAGTAGTAACAAAAAAGAACAACTCTTAAAAAACTTTAATTGCAAAATTCTCATTTTTTAATTTTTTACAGATGGTAAATTAGAAACAATTAGGTGTTTTAATTTTAAGCAGTTAAAATCTTAATTAATCGACAAATAATTTTACAGACTGGTTATAATCCAATCCTGTTAGAACTGAAGAATCGGAGAAATGGCCAATCAAGCAAAAACAATCTAAAATTTTAACTTCTCAGGCAAATATTTACGAACCAGTTCCTGATAATAAGGTTTTAACTCCTCCCAACTCTTTTGATTTGGGTTTTTAGAATAGAGGTCATAAGGATTAAATAATCGCACCCATTTAAACATTTCTTGATCATGCTCGTTTAGTAAATGGTCATAAGCATTTTCTCGATGTTGCGCATAAAAAGAATGATATCGAAGCATATAAAGGCCGGGTTCTGGAATATAATCCTTCATCATCTGATAAATATATTCATCGTGTCCCCAGGATATTTGAACTTTATCTAATCCACAATGTGGTTCATAGATTCCATATTTAGTTTGGTATTTATCATTTTGCGAATCGGGATTACTTTTAAAGAATTCCGAATAAACTATTTTATCTGAAAAAGCACAACCCAGCGGAAATGTGTCGCCCACAACAGCCCACTGAGGTTCACCAAATAAACAAAGCACTTTACCCATATCGTGGATCAATCCAACTAATACCATCCAGTCTGGATGCCCGTCATTTCGAATAGCTTCGGATGTCTGCAGAAGATGCTGCATCTGATCTAAATCAATATCAGGATCTGAATCATCAACCAATTTATTCAAAAAGTCAAAAGAGTCCCAAATTGGCATTTCCTTCTTGTCGAACTTCAAATAATTATCTCTTTTTTCTTTAGCAAATTCATATGTTTGATATTTATGGTTTAACTCATAAAAATCTTTAACGCTATCACGAGCAGGAGCTTCATAATTTCTGAACTTGTCTTGTTCTTTGACATTGGCAAGACTATGGGGATCAGGATAGCGTTTTAATACATCTTCATCCCACACTTCCAGATTCTGAAGAGGATTTTGATTTTTCTCCGAATACAAAGCATCTTTTTTTAGCATAACAAATTTTTAAGTTAAATGTGAATCCGTGTCCAAATAATACCGCTAATTTAACATTCTAAAAAATCAGAAATATGAATAATTGTTAACTTTATTTACTTAAACGTTTAATAAAACAATACATTTTCTCGCTAAAAAAATAGAAGATTTTTTATGTCGCCAAGCATTTTACTTCAGGAAAAAGCGGAAGGAATTATATTTGTTATAAAAAGATTTCACTTGCAGGTGCGAAGATTAAAACCATTTAATAAATCAATGAGATCTTTAAAACCGATAAGATAACGTTAATAAAGAACGAGAGGTCAAATTTAAAATAGAGTAAAGAATCAATTCATAAAGTCGATAAAAATAATTAGGCATTTAATTTAAGGATCCAAATTTTAAAATGACTCGTTCGAATAACCCTTTCCAACGAGATCCGTTCGCTATTTTCAAATTAACTACGATATAAAGGAAGAATTTAATTCTAATAAATATTTCCTAGAATGCCGTATATTTGGAACAGTTTTAATAATATGCACAATTAACTGATATTCAATCAATCCTCTTTGTTATTTCCCTTTTTAAAAACATTAACCTTTTTTCAACTACTATAATGAATAAACAGCTGAATTATGGCAAATGTGACTATTAAAATTTTAGCCAAAGAACTGGGCCTATCAACAGCTGCGATATCCAAGGCTCTGCATGATAGCCATGAAATTAGTGTGGCTACAAAACAACGAGTACTTGCACTTGCAAAGGAGCTGAATTATATTCCGAACCCTTATGCAAGTAGCCTTCGCCATAGAAAGAGTAACACCTTAGCTGTTGTTTTACCCGATGTAACTGACAGCTTTTTTTCTGAAGCTATTAATGGAATAGAATCCGTTGCCATAGAAAAAGACTTCCATGTTTTACTATATCTTACGCACGAAAGGGCGCAAAGAGAAGAAGCAATTCTAAAGGAGTTTCAAAGTGGAAGAGTGGATGGCATACTGATGTCTATAAGTTCAGAAACAACCAACTTTGATAGTATTTCTGGTATTTTTAGCAAGAACATGCCAATTGTTTTTTTCGACAGAATTTGTGAGCAAATAAACACAGCAAAAATCATTACCGATGATTTTGAAAGTAGTTATATTGCAACATCACATCTTATTGAGCAGGGTTGCGAAAAAATTACCTTTTTATCAAATTCCGATAGTTTATTGATAACAAAAAACAGAAAAGAAGGTGCATTGAAGGCCTGTTGCGAAAATGGCATTGAAAAAACCTTTTTACACCTCATGCTCGACTGTTATGCAAACAAATTTGATTATGAAAAGATGGAAGAATTATTAACTTCGGAACAGAGGCCAGACGGCATTATTTGTTGTATTGAAAAATTCACCCCTAATGTTTATACGGTTTGTCGCGAACTAGGCTTATCCATACCCAAAGACATTAAAATCCTAAGTTTCTCCAATTTAAATGCTGCAGGTATTTTAAATCCTTCCCTGACAACCATTACACAACCAGCTTTTGAAATGGGCAAAGTGGCAGCGACAATATTAATTAAATCCATTCAGAAAAAAAGTTTTCATCTAATTGATGAGACGATTATTTTACCCTCTACTTTACATACTCGTGAGTCTACCAGATTGTGGATTAATGATTAGGATTCGCTGAGAAGTAATTTTCCTCTAATGTCCACCGCTAAACCCAGTTGCAACTTGATTTCCCCATTTTTTCTTTTCGTATTTTGGTTCCTTACGTTTGGATAATTTTCATTTGATGATTAAAGTATTAAAAACAATCTTTCAGATTTCCAACCAAGAAAAATTTTGTAATTTCAGCCGTCATTTATCAAAAAATTTAACGTTTAAAATAAAAGGGTGTGTATTAAGCCCTGAACTTAATAAATATGCCCCATTAGCTAACAAAATTATGCAGGCAATTGATAAACGCATTATCAAAAAGCGCGTTCATCATCTACCTATTAATAGCTCTCATTTTTTAGAGAAACTCAAGCGGCGTTTGGGAAAAATCGATGCACAGAGACATTATTGGACCAAAAAGATATCCTGTATTTACTTGAATAATCATCAGTGCAGAACCCGAGAGTGCGCTGAAAAGAGCTTTAAGAATACGAGAAATATACTTTGAGAATAAATGAATGCAACCACTATCATAAGCTTTGTCCTGTTTACAGGAATTGTTGCCATCATTGCTTGGCTAAAAACAAGAAAGCAAAAGATTACAACTCTAAATGGTTTATTTTTAGCCAATAGAAAACTTGGTCCTTTATATATAGGAGGCGCGTTGCTGTTTGCCAATATTAATACAGCCAATATTGTAGGCGAAAATGAATTGGTATATACCAATAATATGAGTGTGATGGCATGGGGGGTAACTTCTGTAATTGCGATGCTGATCGTTTCGGAATTCTTTATGCCCATCTATCTTCGTACCGGCATCGCAACAACTCCTGATTATCTTGAAGCAAGATATGACAGAAGTACAAAGAGGATTGTTTCTTTAGTTTTTCTGATAAGTTACATGGTTAATCTATTACCCTCTGTATTATATAGTGGGGCAGTCGCCTTCAACGGATTATTCCATTTTTCAGAAATATATAAATTAGATGATTGGACAACTATTTGGATTTTAGTGTGGGTAATGGGTTGTGTTGGTTGCTTATATGCAGTTTTAGGCGGATTAAGAGCCATCGCCGTATCAGATACTTTATTAGGTATTGGCATCTTTGCGGGAGGAATATTGATACCTTTTTTAGGGCTAAAATTTCTCGGTAATGGTAGTTTATTAAATGGCCTTCATAAAGTATTATCTTCTCAAACAGCACACTTTAACAGTATCGGCTCTTCTACAGATTCTATTCCTTTCTCAACGATTTTTACCGGGATGCTGCTGGTAAATCTTTACTATTGGGGCACGGAACAATATATTGTACAACAAGTCCTTGCCTCCAAGAATTTAGCATCTTGTCAAAAGGGAATTACTATTGCAGGTTTTGGTAAAATATTATCTATCCTGTTACTTAATATTCCCGGTCTTATAGCGGTGCATCTTTTCACTCATTTATCCAACACCGCAGAAGTCTTTCCAAAAATGGTTACCCTGGTTTCTCCACCCTTTATTAGCGGATATATAGCTGCCATTGTGTTTGGTGCGGCACTTACTACTTTTAACGCCGGATTGAATAGTTCAAGTACCTTGTTTGTTCTAAACATCTACCAACCGTGGTTAATAAAAAAAGGAAGAAATGCGGAAGAAAGAAAACTTTTAAAAGTAGCCAAATGGTTTGAATTACTAACTTGTTTTGCTGCCATGACAATCGCACCTTTTATTCTATTTGCTAAAAGTGGATTTTATAATTATGTGCAGATGATTAATGGTTTTTTTAATGTCCCCATATTCACAATTATATTGATTGGCTTTATTACCAAAAGAGTCCCCCCTATCGCGGCAAAGGTCGGCCTCATTTTTTTTATTATCAGCTATGGTCTTTCTCAAACTATATGGAATACACATATCCATTTTCTGCATTTGCTTGCTATTCTATTTGTAATTACCTCATTAATTATGCTCGTAATAGGCAGATGCTATCCAATGAAAATCCCTTATCGCCAAAAATTGAACAACAAGGTGGATATAACCCCGTGGAAAAATAGGTATCGGTATGCGTTTATATTAATAATATTGGTCGTGGCATTATTTTTTATCTTTTCTCCCGCCGGTCTGGTGAAGACAAATTAAGATCTCCTCTATACCATTAACACAAATTCAAAAATTAAGTAAAATAAGCAGGCCGACATTTTCTGATACAGTAAGTGCTGCTTTTGAGCAACAACGGATTAGATATAAAAACTCGATCCCAATTTGCAAGAACACAAATTAGCTAGAACCAGCTGCAATTTTAATAGCGACGAAAGTGTTGAAATGCGCTGAAATGATGTCGCGATCTGTTCCTTACGCGACAAATAATAAGTATTTTTGTCGTGATAATTAAAATTGCGACAGAGACAAATCAAAAGACAAACGATATGGATGACATCCTTCAAATCCTTGCCAAGTTTGCCTACAGTCTCTCAATAGAAGTATCGAAACCAGACTCAATCATCATGATCAACTAAGAACACTGCAAAGACGTTTGAAAGAATTAACATCAAAAAAAATAATTACGACCGTTAAGGGATAGCCCATAAAGTATCAGCTTGCAGTAAGCATTGAAATTCCTGTACTGCCTGATGGCCTAACCGATATAAAAACGCGGCCTTCTAGGCTAATTCAATAGAAAATATTTACCTTTTGCATACTACTTTTTCATTATTTTATAATGACTCGGTGCGCACCCCATAATTTTGCTAAACTGTCTAGAGAAATAAAACGCATCCTCATATCCAACCTTTTGCGCAATCTCTTTTATTTTAAGGGAGCTTTGGTCAAGTAATTGACAAGCGTAATGAATTTTCAATTGTATAAAATACTCAATTGGTGATCTGCCTGTTTCTTTTCTAAACAAGGCGGAAAAATAAGAAATAGAATAGCTGAAATGTGTGGCAATATTTTCAACAGTAAGGGGTCTTTCAATGTTAAGCTTAAGGAACCTAACCGTTTTAGTCACCAGATCCTCTTCAACTTGTCTTTCAATACTAATTGGAAAGACAAACAAAGACAAGAAATGATAAAGGCACATATTCGCATAGCCAAAATTCTCTCTAGTATATCCACTCTTTATGGCATAGTACATTTGTTCCCAAAGCTGTATAATTTGTTCGTTATATCTAATGTCAATGGCGCAATTAAATCGAGTAGCATCATTCATCTTATTAAATTCGGCCAGCTTTTCGCCGCTGAAGTGTATCCAATAAATGGTCCATGGGTCATTAATATCAGCCTGATAGCGGTGCGCTATGCCCGCGGGTAAAACCGTATATTGATTGGCATTTAATTCAAAGCTTCCTAATGGCGTATTAAAATAACCTTTCCCACTAAGGCAATAAAATAAAATATTATCTGCACATCCTTTTTTCCTTTCTCTAAAATGAAAAAAAGCTTTCGGGAAAAACCCAATATGCGTAAGATAAAGCGATTTTAAAAATTCCCCTTGACAGATATATTTATCCAATATAGCAACGGGAATATTAATTTGTTTTTCCCCCACAAAACCATCTTTTAGCTTTACGATTTTCCCCATTATTCGTTTATAAAGTAGGTATGTAAAATATAATAGTCCATATACTGGATCAAATTATTCATATTTTAGATAAAGCTAAGTATTTGTATCGAGCATGTACAAATACTTCCTAAAAGATCAAGTTTGGAATAGATTTTTATCTCCCAAACCAAAATAATAGGAAAGTCCATTATTTTAATAAGATATGCCATTGCGAACAAGTGTTGCCTCATATAATTTTGTGGTCTGCTTGAAAGTAGAATTTTCAGGCAAAGAAATTATTAAAGCAATAAATCATCGTGCAATAAATCAACATCCAATGTCCTTATTAGAATCTAAAGTAATTTTCCTTACAGGTGGAACAACCGGAATTGGATATGAATGTGCAAAAGCCTATTGTGAACAAGGAGCTTTGTTAGCCATTGTCTCCAATGATGAAAAACAAGTGCAAGAAGCCCTTGAAAGATTAGGAAAAAATCATCTCGGTATTGTTGCGAATGTGTCAATAGCTAAAGATGTTAAAAGGGCCATTGAACTAACCGTCGACAAATATGGTCGAATTGACGCCATTCATAATAACGCTGGCATTTCCGAGCCGTCCAAAACCATTGAAGATACCGATGAAGAAGAATGGAATAATGTCGTAAATGTAAATTTAAAATCTGTTTTTCTCACCGCTAAATACGGGATAGAGTGGTTGAAAAAATCTAAAGGGTGCATTTTAACTACAAGTAGTTTAGTAGGTGAAATAGGCCAAGAATACCATGCCGCATACGCCGCAACCAAAGGGGGAATAAATGCTTTGACAAAATCCATGGCATTGGATTGTGCAAAGCACCATATACGCGTAAATGCAGTATGTCCCGCAGGCGTGTGGACACCTATGCTTCGAAAATGGAGTACCGAGCAGTCCAACGCATCATCAATTGAAAAATATTTAGACGACATACATCCTTTGGGGTATTGCCCGGAAGGGGACGTAGTAGCCGATGTTTGCGTATTTTTATTATCCAATAAAGCCCGGTTTATTACAGGTTGCCTTATGCCTGTAAGCGGCGGTGCAGAATTAGGATACAAAAGAATAAACTAAAAATCAATTAAATTATATTATGAAGAAAGTAATTTTCTGCGCCGTGCTTTTTGCTTATTTCGCTTTAGGATTACAGGCACAAACGATAAGTCCTTCCACAAAAACATCTACAACCATTATGAATGGTTTTATGGATTTGCGTTTCGGAATGTTTATACATTGGGGACCGGTAACACTACGCGGTACAGAGATTGGGTGGAGTCGTGGGACTTCTGTCTCTACTGCCGATTATGATAGTTTGTACAAAGAGTTTGATCCAGTTTTATTTAATGCAGATGCCTGGGTAAAAGCGGCCAAAGATGCCGGAATGAAATATCTAACGATTACGGCAAAGCACCACGACGGCTTTTGTCTTTGGCCAACGACCTTTACCAAACATAATATTATGAACTCACCTTATAAGGTCGATATAGTAGGTGCGTTGGCAAAAGCATGCAAGAAACAAGGCATAAAGTTTTGTATCTATTTTACCGTCTTAGATTGGTTTGACCCTAATTACCCCATTCATTTACCGAGTGGTGGAAAAATAGATCCCAAGGCGAACATGGATTATTTTGTAAATCATACGATGAAAGGGGAGTTAAAGGAACTGGTTACGCGCTATCATCCCTATATGTTGTGGTTCGATGGGAACTGGGAAAAGCCTTGGACGCAAGCCTATGCAGTGGAAATGTATAAGTATTTGAAAAGCTTAGACCCCAATGTAATTATTAATAACCGGCTTGGGAAAAGCGATCATATGAAATTAACGCCAACTTCTGTAGGTGATTATAGTACGCCAGAACAAGTAATAGGTGGACTGGATATGAAAAACCCTTGGGAGACCTGCATGACCATTTGCAACCAATGGGCCTGGAAACCTAATGATCAAATGAAATCACTTAAGCAATGTATTCAAACTTTAGCCAAAACAAGTGGCGGTAACGGCAACTTACTATTTAATGTTGGTCCGATGCTAGATGGTCGCATGGAACTCAGGCAGATCAAGCGTTTAAAAGCAATGGGCGATTGGTTAAAAATATATGGAGAAAGTATTTATGGTACTAAAGGCGGCCCTTATGCACCTAACAATACATTTGCTACTACTAGAAAAGGTAACAGCCTTTTTGTACATGTTTTTTCTGATTCAGTAAAGACTATTTCGTTATCCGGATTGAAAAATATCAAAATTTTGAATGCACATTTTATAAATGGCAATAAAGTGCTCTTTCAAAACAATGATGAAAATATCACGCTCCAATTACCAAAGCTGCTTCCCAATGAAAATGATGCAGTGATTGAATTACGTTTAAATTCAAATGCAGAAAACATACCCATCATTACAACAAATTAAACTTCATGATAAAAAGTATTCAGATATCTGATGCAAGGTTTCCATTGAAAGGCGGCGCAGGCAGTGATGCTATTCACAGGAATCCCATATATTCTTATGCTGTTACTACCCTTATTGATGATAATGGCCTTAAAGGAAATGGCTTTGCATTTACTTTAGGAGAAGGCAATGACTTAGTTTGTAAAGCTGCGCAGTTCTATGCACAATGTTTAAAGGGAAAAGATATCGAAGAAATAATGGCTGACTTTGGCACACTCTTTAATCAAATGTCAAACGAACAACAATTTAGATGGTTAGGGCCACACAAGGGTATTGTTCAACTAGCATTAGCTTCGGTTACCAACGCCTGCTATGACTTGTGGGCAAAAAAAAGAGGTGTACCGTTGTGGAAACTACTCATCGATTTATCCCCCGCGCAAATCCTTAATACTTTGGATTTATCTTATCTAGAAGATGAATTAACAAGAGCAGAAGCACTTAGTATATTACAAAGCAATCTTTCCGGAAAAGAGCAGCGGACAAGCATTCTTCAAAAAGGTTATCCAGGCTATGACACCTCCATTGGGTGGTTTAATTATTCTGATGAACAAGTTAAAGAAAATGTTGTCAAAGCAGTAGAAAACGGCTTCGATGCGATGAAATTAAAAGTTGGCGCAAAAGATGCACAAAGAGATATTAGGCGAGCACATATTGTTAGAGAAGCAGCAGGTGACAAAGCCAGAGTAATGTTAGATGCCAATCAACAATGGAATTTACCGCAAGCTATCGCTATTTGTAAGGAGCTTCAATCTATTCATCCATTTTGGATTGAAGAGCCCACACATCCAGACGACATCTTAGCACACAAAACACTCGCAGATGCTATTACTCCAATTAAACTTGCCGTAGGAGAACACCTGCCTAACAGAATAATTTTCAAAAACTATTTACAAACGAAATCTGCGGGTTTTATACAAGTTGATGCCCTGCGGGTTGGTGGAGTAAGTGAATTTATTACGGTAAGCCTTTTATGCAAAAAATATAATATTCCTGTCGTGCCGCATGTAGGCGATATGGGACAGATCCACCAACACTTGGTGTTGTACAACCACATAGCTATGGGACATCAAGCTTTATTTTTGGAATATATTCCGCATTTGCAAAAACAATTTGTGCATCCGGTAAAAGTGGAAAATGGTCTATATAAAATCCCTTTAGAAATTGGTAGTAGTTGCGACTTGATAGGTTATTAATCAGAAAAATATTGTCATGTTAAATCCGATCGACTTAACTATTAGTATTGCATATATTGTTGGCATTTTATTTATTGGACTATGGACCGGTATACGTCATAGAAGAAGGAGTAAAGCCAATGCAGCAGGAGAGTATTTCTTGGCAGGAAAATCATTAAAATGGCCTGCCATTGGCTTAGCATTATTTGCAACCAATATTTCGACTGTCCACCTTGTAAGTCTCGCGCAAAGTGGTTTTGATACGGGGTTACTCAACGGCAATTTCGAATGGATGGCTGCATTTACACTCATATTACTCGCATTATTTTTTGCTCCATTTTATATAAAATCAGGAGTGGCGACTTTACCCGACTTCTTAGAACGCAGATACGATCGATCAAGTCGCGATTGGTTGGCAATT
>NZ_JBNQGD010000296.1:0-32029 GCF_050436765.1 Arachidicoccus sp.
CATTTATATTCTACTTATAGCGTTATCAATATGCCTGTATTAATACATCAGATGGAATGTGTAATACTTCATTGAGTTTTCTAATCATGCTTAGAGATAGTTTTCTTTTTCGATTTAGTATTTCATTTGCCCTGCTTTTTGAACCTGTGACATTCGCTAAATCTTTTTGACTATAATCGAGCTGTTCCATTCTAAATTTGATTGCCTCTACAGGATCTGGTAGACCAATTGGGAAATGTTTATTTTCATATTCTTCTATAAGAATTCCCAAAATTTCAAGTTCATCCCCCTCTTTGGTTCCCAGTTCTGCATCAAATATTAATTCAAGTCTTTTTAAGGCCTTGTTATAATCTTGTTCGGTTTTTATCGGTTTTAAATTCATAATTTTCTTTTTAAATGTTGTTAGCGTCTATTTTATCATATTCAGGATGTGTTCCGATGAAGCGAATCCACATCATTTGATGGTTAAAGTTGATTTTAACGATAAGCCGATAATGGTTACCTTTAATATTAAAACAAACTCTATTATTGTCCAAGATACTAGCGTTTGGGTAATCTGATTTAAGCTCATTTAAATTGGCCCAAGTAGCATTTGAAGCTTCCTTGTGCCATGATTTTAATGCCTGTTCACAATCATTGTGTAATTCCCAAAAACTCCGTAATATCTTTTTTGCAATGACTCTCAATATTCCTTTTTTGCAAAGATAAATAAAAGTTCCCAAAATGGGAAATGTTATTTATCTCTTTCAGGTAATTATTTACAAGCAAAATTGGGTTACTAAACAAATTGGTGTTTGTCCGGTAGAAGATAGTTGAATTATTTCATTTTGCTAAAATATAGCCCATCGTTGTTACACCTATACTACACCTCATTTATTGTAATTAGTTGATAATTAGTGAATTTACTGTATTGGCAAATAGTAAGGTTTTATAATTATTTTGGATTAGCTATTTATACTTCCAAAGATCTTTGTAATAAACAGAAGTTCCTTTTGGTTATGCGTATTTATTATAGATATGCGTATATTTGTGGTATGAAAACAAGATTAAATATTACCGTAGAACAACATTTACTTGAAAAGGTGAAATCATATGCTATAAATCAGCAGGTTAGCATTTCAAGTCTAATTGAAGATTATTTTGAGCCTGACTCAAATATAGTGGCTGATAGTTATAATAAGGACAATTTTTACGAAGATCAAAAAGCAAAATATGGCTTCTAAAGTTTTAATTGATGCTAATGTTCTCCTTGACTTCACCTTAAAGAGGGATAATTATTTATTAGCTAGAAGATTTTTTAATGCAATAGTGGAGAGGGAGTTAAATGGTTTTATTACGCCATCTATTCTTCATATAGTAGGTCATTGGCTTACAAAGGCATATGGATCGGCCAAATCAAAATCCTTACTATTAGAACTCTTGTCAATCATTACAGTAATAGATGCACCTCATGAAGTAATGATTGCTGCCTTAAATTCCCGGATATCAGATATTAAAGATTCGTTGCAGTATTATACCGCTCTTCATCATAAAATGGATATTTTTATAAGTGGTGATAAAGGGCTTAAAAAGTCAGCCATTGCTTCCTTACCGGTATATAGTTTGAATGAAGTTGTTGATGAATTGCTTGATAATTAATTAATTGCATTTTATTCTTGTCAATATTTGTCAATATGTAAGATTATTAGTGTTTTATGGTAATTATAGTAGGTGGTATTTTTTAATTACTAATAATATTGTCTGGCTTGTTACACCAATACTACACCTCATTTAATGTAATTAATTGATAATTAGTATAGTTGAATTTACTGTATTGGCAAATAGGAAAGAAAAGGCATAACAAAAGGCAAGAAAGTGTAAGCTTGCGACTATGTAGTTGCTTTATTACCTATGTGAAATTTTTATAATTACACACAATTAGGTAGCACATGTTTGTTTGTTTAAATTTGGAAAATTTTTATAATGAAAAATAATAATGAGATAATCCATAACGATGTTTTATTTGAGGATTTATCTCTGCTTATTTATCAAAGCAGATCACAAGTAACGACTTAGTTTAATAGCGGAATTGTTATGCTGTATTGGACGATTGGCGGCAGGATTAATTCAGATATTTTACAGAGTAAGCGCGCCGATTATGAAAAAGGCAATTGTCGTGACAGTGTCACGACAATTGATGAGTAAGTATGGAAAGAGCTTCGAAGAAAAGAACTTTCGTAGAATGATGCAATTTTCTGAACAATTTTTAGAAAATGGGATTGTCGTTGCACTGTCACGACAATTAAGCTGGTCACATATTTTAGTTTTATTGCCTTTAAAAACCATCGAAGCCAAACTTTATTATGCCGGTATTGTTAATCGGGATAGTTTGGGAGTGAGAGATTTGAGAAAGAGTATCTTAAATAAGGAGTTTGAAAGGCGAACGATTGCAAACCTTCATAATGCTAGTAATCATCCTGCAATTCATAATAATTTTAAAGACCCGTATTTTCTTGATTTTTTAGGCCTTAAAGACACGTACTTAGAAAAAGATTTAGAAGCTGCAATCCTCAGAGAACTCGAGGCTTTTATATTGGAGCTCTGGAAAGGTTTCCATAATAATTCATGTACAAAAAAGGCGGCTATCATATTTTGATGGCCGCCTTTAATGAACTAAAAAATATTATTAATTTAGCTTTTCGTGATGTTTTCTTTCCATTATATCGTGATCATGATTGTGTTTGCCTAAAGGTTTGTTTCGCGCAAAATCAATTAATATTGGCGCCGCTACAAAGATAGAGGAGTAAGTACCCGTAATTACCCCAATCAGCATTGCAAAAGCAAATCCTCGTACTACCTCTCCGCCAAAGATGAACAAAATTAAGATGGTTAAAAATACAGTCAATGAAGTCATGATTGTACGGCTCAAGGTATCATTAATCGCCTTGTTAATGATTATTTCTTTGTCTGTAGTGTGCATCAATCTTGCATCTTCACGAATACGGTCATATACAATTACCGTATCGTTCATGGAGAACCCAATTACGGTAAGTACCGCCGCAATAAAGTTCTGATCTATTTCTAACGGGAATGGAACAACGTTTTTAAGGAAACTAAATACAATCAATGTTACCAATACGTCATGCAACAAGGATACAATAGTCCCCAAAGAGAAACGCCAGTCCCGGAATCGAATAAAGATATACAGACAAATAACGATGATGGCAATAATTGTTGCCTTTGTTGCCCCAGCTTTCAAATCTTTAGATATCGTAGGGAGAACTGTTTGTGAACTTTGTATCGATTGAGATTCAAATTGAGAAATTGTTGTTCCTTCTGGTAAATATTTTTGTAAACCCTTATAAAGCAATCCTTCCACTTTTGCATCCACATCTTTACCGTTGTTGTGAATCATGTAAGAGGTTGTGATATTCAACTGGTCTGGCGTATTAACCGTCTTAATAATGGGAGACTCTCCAAACAATAGTTTTAAATCATCTCTTACCTCCCCCTGATCAGGTGCTTTTTCGAATTTTACTGTGTAGCTTCTACCCCCTGAAAATTCTACTCCCTCATTGAATCCATGGAAATAGGAACCAATACCAAACAGCAATACAAAAGCAGAAATAACATAAGTAACCTTTCTGTATTTTACGAAAGGAATCTGCCTGTGTGCAAATATCTTACGAGAAATTTTTGTAAAATAATTAAAATGGCGATTCTTATTGGTATAGGTATCAGACACGAGACGAGAAACCAAAATTCCGCAGAATAATGACAGTAAGATACCGATGATTTGTGTAGTAGCAAACCCTAAGATTGGGCCTAAACCAAAGGTGAACAAAATAATTGCGGTCAACATAGTGGTAACGTGCGCATCCAATACGGGTGCGTAAGAGCGCTTGTAACCATCACTCACTGCATTTAGGTAACCTTTTCCCCTGTTTATTTCTTCCTTAATCCTTTCAAAAATAATTACGTTGGTATCTACCGCAAGGCCTACGGTCAACACTAAGCCGGCGATACCGGGAGCCGTGAGTGTAAAACCCATAGCACTTAGAATGCCTATCGTAAATAATAAATTCAATATTAAGGCAATGTTGGCAATCCATCCTGCTGAGTTAAAATACAAAAGCATTAAGATGAATATTATCAAGAAGGCTAGGCTAAAGGAAATAGCGCCACCCATTACCGCGGCTTGGCCGAGAGTGGGTCCTACGGTGTATTGTTGTACTATTTTAGCAGGTGCGGGAAGTTTACCGGATTCTAATATGTTGGCCATATCCTGTGCTTCTGCAGTCGTGTAGCTTCCTGTAATTTCAGAAGTACCATTAGGGATCGCATTATCGACAAAAGGTGCACTATATACAATATGGTCTAAAACAATTGCAATAGGTTTACCAATGTTTTTTTGTGTCAATTTAGCCCAGATTCTTGTGCCTGTTTCATCCATTGACATGTTTACTGTAACTTGTCCTTGTTGGTTGTTTCCTTGCGATGCAGAACTTACATGGTCACCTTCTAGAGGTGCCTGACCATTATCTAAAGTTTTTATTGCATAAAGTTCTAAGAAGCCACGATTTTTGTCGTCTTTCTCATCAGGCTTGCCATACATAAACACAAGGTTTGACGGAAACTTACTCTTTATGACTTCGTTATTCAAATAAGCATTCAGCTTAGCTGTATCAGATGTTCTTACAACACCAATCGTTGAAGGGTATTGAACTTTTCCGTCTCGCCCTTGAAAAGGACTGGAAATATTAGCAAATAAAGAAGTTAAGGGATATTGTGCTTTTATAATTGCAGCACTATCAACTTTGCCACTTGCAGTTGTTGTAGCCGATTTATTGGCAAAGGTAGTAGACGTGTCTTCGTTTGACAGTGCAGAAAGAGAAGTGTTTTTCCCAGATGCTTTATTTGCAGAAGCAGTTTTTGCTACAGCCTTTTGAGTAGTTGTATCAGTTGCATTTTTTATTAAAGAGGAATCTTTAGTCCCTTTCAATTCTGCTACCAAAGCGCTATTCGCCTTTTGAAGATCTGGACCAACTTCACCAATATTGAATACTTCAAAAAATTGAAGATTGGCAGTTGATTGCAAATAATGACGTACTCTTTCAGCATCATTTACACCAGCCAATTCTATAGTAATGTTGCCTTTAGCTTCATCAGGATTAATCGTCGGGGAAGATAATCCGAATCGGTCGATACGTGTACGCAATATTTTGTAAGTATTGGTAAAGGCAGCTTTCGATTGTGAATGTAGATACGAAATTACTTTGTCATCACTGGATTCGTAGGTAATCGTTCCGTTACTGCGTTGTGCAAAAAATGGCGCTAACTTTTTGTTAGGTGCAATTTTCTTAAATTCTTGTGCAAACAATGTGATGTAATCAGCATTGTTATTTGCACGAATAGCTTCAGCACTAGCAATAGCAGAATTAATATCAGCATCTTTAGTAAAGTTAGATAAAGAATGTACTAAGCCGTCGAGTCCAACTTGCATCGTTACACTCATACCACCTTGAAGGTCAAGCCCAAGCATTAGTTCTTTGTCTTTAGCACTTTGATAAGTTGTGAACCCGAATGGCCCAATCTTACTGTTTCTTGTACTATCAAGCAAATGTTTCAATTCCGTTGCTTGAATATCATCTAAAGAGTCTGAATAAAGCTTCGCAAGCTCTGCATTATTTGGATACTTTTGCTCAGGTGAAGCATAGTTAGCCTTTAGCCAAGAGTTCGCTTTAGTTTTCATTTGACTTTCGTGGCTGCGAACCATCCACGTGAACGATAGCTGATAAATACAAATTAATATCAGGGCGATCGTAAAAAAACGTACTAATCCTTTAAGTTGCATAAAATACGAATGGTAATTTGTTTTCTAAATTGGCGCAAAGATAGGGTTTGAGATTGAATTGTGTTAAAATAAAAAAAAGTGCCCCCTTTAAGGGCACTTATATATTATTGTAACTAAATACTTTTAATTGGTGACCGCAGAATTATTGGACACATTTACGAGTTGTATCTCAAAATATAAAGGGGAATTAGCGGGAATAATCGTATTGCCGTTTGTATCATTTATAGCCTGCGGCCCATAGGCATAAATCGATGGCGTTACAAAGCGCACCATACCGCCTACGCCGATTTTTAAAACGTAATAAGAAAATGCTTGTACCGCAAGTGGTTGAGTCATATCAAAGGTTCTAGTGGTGTCTGCAGCGGTTGAATCAAATATAGCACCGTTCATTAATGTACCCTTATATTTAACCACAGCAAAAGTGGAATCATTATTAACCCTATGGGTAGTATCGCCCCAGTTAACAATCTGGTACATTAATCCAGTGGCGGCGGGATCCTCTTGCATCATATATCCCTTGGCAGCAATAAAAGAATCTATTTGGGGCTTTTCTAAGGCTGGGTTTTGAGCTTGGCTGGCTGGAGCTGCATTGTTTTTAACGCAGGAAGAAACGCCAATAAGTAATAATGCAAATAATGAAACCGAAATAAATAAACGTGTTTTTTTCATTGAGATATAAATTTAGTTTTATTGAAACGTAAAGAAAATGAATTTTGTTACAGAATGAACGATATTTTTTAATTAGCAAAAATTACACGTCTTCTGAGTTGGATTCCAATTTATGTGTTTCTTTTTCTTGTCGGGCTATCAATTCCTTATATAGCTGCTCGTGTTGCTCCCATTTTTGCTTTTTATAAAACGCACCAAAGGTAATAGCAATTAACATTATAGCCAATATAAGTACCCAAGGGCTTAGTTCGGTGGATGCTTCCATCATAGCGAGTTTGTACCACCCACTGAAAAAGGTTATTAGTATTGCTACGGCCACGGTTGTTCCAATAGGTAGGCCGGCCCTAATTTGCCGTTTCCAGCTTTTCTCTCTCAACCGGTTTGTTTCCCAGTAAGACATGAAATTCTTTTCTTTTTCTGTAAACATACATGCAAAGTTATAAAAAGTTTATATAGTGCATGTTTAAATTATTTACTACCTAGTTGCCAAAGAGAAATAGCTTCGTAGTCCTTACGATTTGTTTAGCACCTGCTCCGAAGTAGAAGTCTTATTCCTCCACAGGTGTGCTCACAAGTCACCTACTAGTTTTTTTAGGGCTAACGATTATAAACTTGTAAAATAAAAGCTGTTATTACCTATTATTAAAGAAAAATATATTAAACTTGCATACTCCTAATTTTCTTATTTAAAAAAAATATATATTGTGAGCATTTCTTCTCAGTACATAAGCGATTTTTTACGGCAAAACGGTACTATTTCATTGGAAAAAATAGGAACGCTGACGTTGTCTGAGAATCCACAAACTGATGAAGATGGAGCATTGTTAACTACTGCAGCATTTGCTTATGATAAAAAAGCTGAGACTACTCCTGATTTTGTCGACTATTTAGCGGCAGTATTACAAAAGCCATTGCTGCTGGTGCAGTCTGATTTAGAATACTTCTTAGATCAATCCCGTCAATTGATGAACATCGGCTCCAAACCTTTGGAGCTAGACGGTATCGGGTTTATTCATGCAGAAAATAACGGTGTTTATTCTTTTAGCACTAAAGCCCCAGATGGTTTTAAGGAAACGGCATTTCACAAAAAATATGAAGATGCGCACCAAAGCCGTTCTCCCATGCTTTCTTCTGTAAATTATGCATCAAAAAGACAAGGTAGCCGTAATTTAGGACGGTGGATTTTAGCTTTACTCCTGATTGCCATTATTGCTCTTGGATTTTATTATGTTAAATCAAAACCTGATTTTTTTAGCGATAATCAGCAGAAAAAAGACTCTACTAAAAACGAAAAACTTGTTGAGAAGAAAGAAATGTCACTTCCTCCCGTTAATGCCAATAAGCCTAAAAGGGGAGGGTATAAATTTATTATTCAGACTTTTGATAATCTGGAGAGAAGTAATAAGCGAGTAAATCAACTTAAAAACTACGGTAACACTGTATCCACAGACAGCGTTCTATTGAATGGGAAAATGACATACAGATTATATGTTACAGATGAAAATGCAACCCCCATGGATACATTGCGTATAAAAGATTCTCTTCATTCTTATTTTGGGCATACTATTACTGTAGAGTAATAGTAGGCCGCTCTTCCTCCCCTTTATGCAATTTTGTCACTTGCGTCTATTTATTTATTTTAATATGACAAAATCTCCACATTAAATTCGCTTCATTACAGCCAATAATGAAAATTTGACCTTTGTTTTATATATGGCAGAAAAATTGCTGCTTTGGGCTGGATTAAATTAATTAATTAATTAAAAATAATCTCAAACTCAAATTTTAAATAACAAACATTATGGCTAAAAAACTAAACATTACTCCACTCCATGATAGAGTTGTGGTAAAAGCTGCTACAGCAGATAAAAAAAGTGCCGGCGGCATTATCATTCCTGATACAGTTAAAGAAAAACCTCAACGTGGTATTATTGTAGCTGTAGGTGCAGGTAAAAAAGATGAACCTATGACCGTGAAAACAGGTGATAATGTTTTGTATGGCAAGTATGCCGGTCAAGAAATAGACATTGAGGGGACTGAATATTTGATAATGCGCGAAAGCGACATCGTGGCGATCATCTAAACGAATTTGGAGAATGTGTTGAATATTAAAATGTGCTTTTGCTCATTTTACTCATTTGTCACATTATTTCTTATTACAATTATCTCTTAAACGAATTAACAAATTAATATTATGGCAAAACAGATATTCTTTGACATTGATGCAAGGAACAAAATGAAAAAAGGTGTTGACACTTTGGCCAACGCAGTAAAGGTAACATTAGGACCCAAAGGTCGTAATGTAGTAATTGAGAAAAAATTCGGCGCGCCTGGGGTAACGAAGGATGGTGTTACAGTTGCCAAAGAAATAGAGCTGGAAGACGCGATTGAAAACATGGGTGCCCAAATGGTAAAAGAAGTTGCTTCTAAAACAGCAGATATTGCTGGTGATGGTACGACTACTGCTACCGTTTTGGCGCAAGCTATTATTGGCGAAGGCTTGAAAAATGTTGCGGCCGGTGCAAATCCGATGGATTTGAAACGCGGTATCGACAAGGCTGTTGCTAAAATAGTTGATAACCTTAAAACGCAGTCTCAAACTGTTGGTAATGACAATAAGAAAATTGAGCAAGTTGCGGCTATCTCAGCTAATAATGATCCTGAAATTGGTAAACTAATTGCACAGGCTTTTGCTAAAGTGGGTAAAGAGGGTGTTATCACTGTTGAAGAGGCAAAAGGAACAGAAACAACTGTAGATATTGTAGAAGGTATGCAATTTGATCGCGGTTATATTTCTGCTTATTTTGTTACCAATACTGAAAAGATGGAAGTGGAAATGCAAAACCCGTACATCTTAATTTTCGATAAGAAAATCTCAGGTCTTAAAGATATTCTTCCTTTATTGGAAAAAATCGTACAATCGTCTTCTTCGCTTTTAATTATTGCTGAAGATTTGGAAGGCGAAGCGCTTTCTACATTGGTTGTGAATAAATTACGTGGTCAGTTAAAAGTTGCGGCAGTAAAAGCTCCAGGTTTTGGTGATCGTCGTAAAGAAATGTTGCAAGATATAGCGGTATTAACAGGTGGTACTGTCATTAGTGAAGAACAAGGCTTTACTTTAGAAGGAGCTGATTTGACTTCTCTTGGTCGTGCAGCTTCAGTGACTATCAATAAAGACAACACAACCATTGTAAACGGTAAAGGAAAAAAAGCTGACATTCAGGGCCGCGTTGCACAAATAAAAGCACAATTAGCAACTTCAACTTCTGACTATGATAAAGAAAAATTGCAGGAACGTTTAGCTAAACTAGCGGGCGGTGTCGCTGTTCTTTATGTTGGTGCTGCAACTGAAGTGGAAATGAAAGAAAAGAAAGATCGTGTGGATGACGCATTACACGCAACCCGTGCAGCTGTAGAAGAGGGTATCGTACCCGGCGGTGGTGTTGCTTATATTCGTGCTACCATTGCTTTGGAAAAATTAAAAGGAAGCAACGAAGACGAAACAACAGGTATTGCTATCGTAAAACGCGCTATAGAAGAACCTATCCGTCAAATTGTTACTAACTGTGGAGTTGAAGGTTCTATAGTTGTACAGACTATTAAAGAAGGCAAAGGTGATTATGGTTTCAATGCACGTACTGAAGTTTTTGAACCTTTGTTCAAAGCTGGTGTTATTGATCCTACAAAAGTTACCCGCATAGCTTTGGAAAATGCAGCTTCAATTGCCGGCATGTTATTAACCACTGAATGTGTAATTGCCGATAAGCCAGAACCAAAATCTCCGGCTCCTGCTATGCCAGGTGGTGGAATGGGAATGGATTATTAATCAATGAAGATTTGATGATTAACAATTAATAGAGAGCGCACTCAAATTATTTTGGGTGCGCTTTTTTGTGTGTGCCGTGCATGTCGGTTTACTAGGTGAAAGTCCAAATGGCCTGGCAAAGAGGGTGTACATACAACTTTAGAGGGATACAAATAACGAAGAAAATTGCAAAAAGAGCCATAGCACAAGTATTACACCATAAATAATACTTTTTGTTCATTTTTGTTCGGAAATAATAAGCAATAACACGTCCCTAATAAGCATTTTTATTTGTTCGTTAAAGATTGAGTTGTTATCTTTGCGCATCTTTTAACCAAAAGGGGGTATATAAACTATGTTGATTATTGATTCAAAAGACTGTGAAAACATCGATAAGGCACTCAAAAAGTATAAGAAGAAATTTGAGAAAAGCAAAACTTTGTTGAGATTAAGATCTCGCCAACACTTCACGAAGCCGTCTGTAACTCGTCGCGAACAAGTATTGAAAGCGATTTACAAGCAAGATTTAGCTTCTGGCAAAATCGAGAAGTAGTTTAAGCTTTTATCAGACAACCATATTTTAGCCATAAAGTTCCTAACTTTATGGCTAATTTTTTATGGATAATACAATACCATATTTTCGGCCATTTTTTGATTATCTCCAATTCGAGAAGCGATATTCGGAGCATACTATTATTGCTTACAGAACTGACTTATCGCAATTCTTTGATTATCTTTTTGTGCAATACCCAGATGTAAAACTGGAAGATATTGACCCTTATATGATAAAGTCCTGGATTGCCTCTTTAAAAAGTGAAAATAAAGCGGGCAATAAAAGTATTCACCGTAAGATATCCAGCCTTAAATCTTTTTATAAATTCCTGCTCAAAGAAAATGTAGTAAAGCAATCGCCCCTGAGAACAATTGTTTTACCTAAACTAAATAAACGCCTTCCTTCTTTTTTAAAAGAAGAAGAAGCTTCAGATTTAATTTCAGATATAAGAATAGAAGGAACCGCAGAGGATAAAGATTTTTGGGAGCAACGAACCAATCATTTAATCGTAAAACTCTTTTACGAATCTGGAATTCGTTTAAGTGAGTTAATTAATTTAAGGGAAAATCAAATAGATAAAAGTTACTGTCAGATTCGTGTTTTAGGCAAAGGCAATAAAGAAAGAATCGTTCCTATTTCAAAGGAAATGTTAGCAGACATGCAACTATATCTAAATGAAAAGCCGAATCGGATAGAAGGCGTTGATAACCTTTTTGTAATGAAAAATGGCAAGGCGCTTTATGCCAAAAAAGTGTATAATGCTGTAAAAAAATTACTAAGTGAAGTAACAAGTCTGCAGAAAAAAAGCCCACATGTGTTACGACATAGCTTTGCAACACATTTGATGAATCATGGCGCAGATCTCAATGCAGTAAAAGAGTTATTAGGTCATGCAAGCCTTGCTGCAACGCAGATTTATACACATAATACGATTGAAAAATTAAAGGATATTTATAAAAAGGCACATCCCAAGGCGTAATTTTGATTAACTATTTTTAATGAAAGAAGAACCGAAAAAATTTTCGTTGAGCACAAGAGCTGCAAGTTTCCGTTATGCATTCAATGGTTTGAAAACTTTGCTGCAATCAGAACACAATGCGTGGATTCATCTAGCGGCGGCCATTCTTGTTATTTGTTTAGGTTTTTGTCTTAAAATCTCCTCTGGCGAATGGATTGCAATATGCTTCGCTATTGGGTTTGTTTTTTCTATGGAAATTATCAACACGGCTATAGAGAAACTTTGCGATTTTGTTTCTGTGGAAAAGCATCTTTTGATAAAACAAATAAAAGATTTGGCGGCTGCAGCCGTACTTGTTGCAGCTATAACTGCACTGGCAATTGGATTGATTATATTTATTCCAAAAGTTTTTTAACATAAAAAAGCCGGGCATCTGATATACCCGGCTTTAAATAATTTATAAAATTTATTCCCTTGTCAGAGAAGCCCACAAATATTCTTTATTTAATTTGGCGATATTGGTAATAGAAATACCTTTTGGACAGGTTGCTTCACAGGCACCTGTAGAGGTACAGGAACCAAAACCTTCTTTATCCATTTGTGCGACCATATCCAATACACGTGTTTTGCGTTCTGGTGCACCTTGTGGCAATAAAGATAACTGTGCTACTTTGGCACTCGTAAACAATAAAGCTGAACTGTTTTTACAAGCTGCAACGCAGGCGCCGCAGCCAATACAAGCTGCCGCGGCAAATGCATCGTCTGCTTTTTTCTTTTCAATAGGCAATGAATTAGCATCAACAGCGTTCCCTGTATTTACAGAGATATAACCGCCGGCCTGAATAATACGGTCAAATGAGGAACGATCAACCACCAAGTCTTTTACTACTGGAAATGCTTTGGCGCGCCATGGTTCTACTACAATGGTATCGCCATCTTTAAAGGCACGCATGTGCAATTGACAGGTCGTATTTTGAGCCCAGGGGCCATGTGGTTTACCATCAATAACCATGGAGCAGGCGCCACAAATTCCTTCTCTGCAATCGTGGTCAAATGCAATGGGATCTTCACCTTCGTTAATTAACCTTTCATTAAGTACGTCAAACATTTCAAGGAAAGACATTTCCGAAGAAATATTATTTACTTCATAGGTCTTAAAATCGCCCGCAGTGTTTCCATTGGGCTGACGCCAAACTTTTAGCGTTAAATGCATATCGTAGTGTTCCATATTCTTAATTTGATGATTTGATGATTTAGTAATTTGATGATTTGAAAAATCGCATCCCTACAAAAAACTAAATCTCAAGCCTGTTATTATCTTCTTTTATATCTGACGTTTTACTTGTTGAAATTGAAATCATTTGCCGTGTCTTGTTTTTTCAACACATAAAGAATAATTATTTTTAAATCAACAATCCATCAAATTGGGGGATACCTATTTATAATTCCTCTGCGTAGGCATCAATTTACTATAACTCAATTCTTCTTTATGCAATTGCCAATCGCCGGCTTCTTTAAACTCCCAAGCGGATACATACATGAATTCTTCATCATTACGTAAAGCCTCGCCATCCGGCGTTTGAGAATCTTCCCTAAAGTGCGCACCGCAACTTTCTTTACGATTGAGTGCATCTAAACACATTAATTCGCCGAGTTCCATAAAATCGGCAACTCTGCCTGCTTTGTCCAATTCGGGATTAAATTCTTTATCGGTCCCCGGTATGCGTACATTATTCCAATATTCATTTCTTAGTGCACGAATTTCTTCAATGGCTTCCTTTAAACCCTGTTCGTTGCGTGCCATCCCGCATTTCTCCCACATAATTTTTCCCAAACGTTTGTGGAAATAGTCTACAGAATGTTTTCCTTTTACATTCATCAATTTACTGATTCTATCCGCCACATTCTTTTCTGCTTCTGCAAATGCTGGATGATCGGTTGGCGTAGGCTTATTATATATTTCGTTCGCTAAATAATTTCCCAACGTGTATGGGATAACAAAATAGCCGTCGGCGAGGCCCTGCATCAATGCAGATGCACCCAAACGGTTGGCACCATGATCGCTAAAGTTTGCTTCGCCAAGACAATATAACCCTTCAACGGAAGTCATCAATTCGTAATCTACCCATAAACCACCCATCACATAGTGTACGGCGGGATAAATACGCATGGGTACCTGGTAAGGATCTTCACCGGTAATCTTGGCGTACATATCGAATAAATTACCGTATTTTTCTTTTATTACGGCTAAACCATGTTCACGAATTATTTCATCTGAGGGATTTTCGATACCATGTTTACCACATTCTACTTTTCCGTACCTGTTGATTGCTTCTCGGAAATCCAGAAAAACTGCTTGTTTAGAAGTACCTACACCGTAGCCCGCGTCACACCTTTCCTTTGCAGCACGAGAAGCCACATCACGAGGGACAAGGTTTCCGAAGGCAGGATATCTTCTCTCCAAGTAATAATCTCTTTCTTCTTCCGGTATTTGATTGCCCTTGCGTGTATCGCCTTTTTGTTTAGGTACCCAAATTCTACCATCATTGCGCAATGATTCTGACATCAAGGTCAATTTAGACTGATGATCGCCGGAAACAGGAATACATGTTGGATGGATTTGTGTCATACATGCATTGGCAAAATAAGCACCTTGTTTATGCGCTTTCCAAGCGGCAGTTACATTGCTGCCCATTGCATTAGTAGAAAGATAGTAGACATTCCCATAACCACCACTGCATATTAACACGGCAAATCCGAAATGACGTTCCAATTCACCTGTAATTAAATTACGAGCGATAATACCTCTTGCTTTGCCTTCTATTTTTACTATATCCAACATTTCGTGGCGATCGTAAACGGTAACATTTCCTAATGCCACCTGACGTTCTAACGCACTGTAGGCACCCAGTAATAACTGCTGACCTGTTTGCCCTGCAGCATAAAAAGTACGTTGGACTTGTACGCCACCAAAAGAACGGTTGCTGAGTAATCCGCCGTATTCTCTTGCAAAAGGTACACCCTGCGCTACGCATTGGTCTATAATATTAGCACTTACTTCTGCGAGACGCCAAACGTTGGACTCACGGGAGCGGTAGTCACCGCCTTTTAATGTATCATAAAACAAGCGATAAACAGAATCGCCATCGTTCTGATAATTCTTTGCGGCATTGATTCCTCCTTGCGCTGCAATTGAGTGTGCACGACGTGGAGAATCTTGAAAACAAAATGATTTTACTTTATAACCCATTTCGCCCAATGAAGCAGCAGCACTTGCACCAGCCAGTCCAGTTCCTATAACAATTATTTCTAATTTTCTTTTATTGGCCGGATTAATGAGTTTACAATGCTCCTTGTATTCGCTCCATTTATTTTCTAATGGGCCGGCGGGTATTTTTGAATCTAATGCCATTCTATAAAAAGTTGAAAGTGAAAGTCTAAATATTTATTGCGCTTTATTCAGGCTATAGCCAACCGAAATAAAAGCTAAGCGGCATCATTGCAAATGCCAATGGTACTATTATCGCAAATACTTTACCAATGCAGGTAAGCAATTTATTGTATCTGTTATTGTGTACGCCCAAAGAACGGAAAGCACTTTGGAAGCCATGCATTAAATGATATGCAAGTGCCAGACATCCAATAAGATAAGCAATCACAATCCAGCCCACGCTGAAAGTTTCCTGCATTCTGGCGTAGAGGTCAATTTCAGGACCTAATAAAAAACCTTGGTGTGCACGATTGGGAAACCAAAAGTTGGACAAATGCAAAATTAAAAATAATAATAGAAGCGTGCCCAACAGTCCCATACTGCGACTATACCATTTGCTCCCACGATTACCATAATTTTTTTGATAAGCGACGCCCCGTTTAGAACGATTGCTTATTTCAAGCATTAAACCTTGCACGATATGGATAATAAGAAAAACAAATAAACCAATTTCTAATAAACGTGGAAACCAGTTAGCTCCCATAAAATGGGCGGCTTGGTCAAACATGACACCACCGTCATTTGCCCAAATACATGCATTTAAACTTACGTGGACAATTAAAAATAAAACAAGGAAAAGACCGGTAAGACCCATAGTAATTTTTCGGCCAACGGCGGAAGTAAAAACTTGTTTGAAACTCATATCACTTTGAATTAATCGTAATAGTTATTATTGGCGCAAAGGTAACGCACGAACGTCAGTTTCTACTCATAGAAAAAAACTTTTTTTACAATTTACTGACAATCGAAAAAACAATTGTTATTTGTATTTTGATTATACATGGCGGAGCATTGCATTATTGGAGTAAATATGCAATAATACAAAAGCAGAAAAGAGACGCGCCATTATTATTGCATCAAGCTTCATCCATTGCTGCTTCGTCGACAAACCAATGTAATGCCCCTGGTTCTGGTTTGATAATTTGAGAAGGATATTTATCTGGGTTGTATTTCCCGGCCAGAACTTCTTTTAAAGCATGTTGTTTTTTGGGACCGGAAACAAGAAAAGCTACAGCGGCCGCGTGATTAGCAACCGGATGCGTCATTGTAATGCGATACATGTCTTGTTCCTGTAGCCAAAAACTGTCGACCCACTTTTTTGTTTCTTGAATAATCGACTGATGTGGAAATAATGACAAAGTATGTCCGTCGTCGCCCATCCCGAGAATGACCAAATCTAATCCGGTTTCTTTTGCATCAAAATATTGATGTAAAAGAGCTTCATAGTTTTTTGCGCTGTCCTCAGGAGAAATATTTTCTGTTTGGTAAAAATGTATTTGTGCTTTATTTACTGGAACATGATTGAGTAATGTTTCGTAGCACATTTTGGCATTACTCCTTTCATCAGTTTCGGGAACGAACCTTTCGTCCCCCATAAAGAAATGCCATTTGCTCCAATCAATTTTATTTTTATATAGATCGCTTGCCAGTAAACCATGTAGCAATCTTGGCGTACTCCCACCCGAAAGAGCGATTGTAAACCTATCTTGTTTTTGCAAAGTTTCGCTGGAATAATTTACCAGCCAGTTCGCAAAATCTTTACTGAGTTCATCGATGTTTTGAGAAACGTGAATATTCATTTTTTATGATTGGATTTCTTTTAAAAGTAAAAGCCTGCAAATAGATATTTTATTTACAGGCTCCTTATAATAGATAGATTAGTCTTTCTTTTTTGGTGGTAGTGTTACCCAGGTTCTGCCGTCTTTGGCAATTAATGCTTCGGCATCCTCCGGACCCCATGTACCTGGTGCATAGTTGGGGAAATCGACTGCCGGGCGACTTTCCCAAGTTTCAAGTATGGGCATTATTACTTCCCAAGCAGTTTCAACTTGATCGTCGCGCATAAACTGTGTGGCATTGCCCATCATTGCGTCCAGCAGCAATGTTTCGTATGCTTCGGGTTGAGGATCGTCATAATTGTCGTTATAACTAAACACCATATCTACCGGATTGAGCGACATTGTTTGCCCGGGACGTTTTGCCTGAAAGCGCAAACGAATATCCATCTCAGGTTGTATGCTTATGGTCAATCTGTTTGCACGCCATGTTTCGGACGCTTCCGGCGGGAAAGCATATTTAGGAGCCTCCTTAAACTGGATAGTAATCAGGGTTGTTTTTTCCATCAAATATTTCCCGGTACGTACATAAAAAGGCACGCCTTGCCAGCGCCAGTTGTCGATATAAAATTTTACGGCAGCAAATGTATCAATGGTTGATTCCAGTGCTACCCCTTTTTCTTCGCGATATGATTTTACTTTTGAGCCTTTCATCCAGCCTGCAGCATATTGGCCTCTTACGGCATATTTTTGTACTTCCGTCTTTTTTATTTTACGAATAGCATTCAGTACATCTGATTTTTTATTGCGTATTTCATTCGCCTCAAAAGAAACAGGTGCCTCCATTGCTACCATACAAAGCACTTGTAGAATGTGGTTTTGCACCATGTCACGCAACGCACCAGCTTGTTCGTAATAGCCACCACGGTCTTCCACACCCACCGTTTCGGCGGCTGTGATTTGTACATGATCAATATAATTTCTGTTCCAAATAGGCTCAAAAAGCGCATTGGCAAAACGTAAGGCCAAAATATTTTGCACTGTTTCTTTGCCTAAATAATGATCTATACGATAGATTTGATTTTCTTCGAAAAGGCTAGTGAGCAGACTGTTGAGCTCTTGTGCGCTTTTAAGATCGTGCCCAAATGGTTTTTCAACTACGATTCTTGTACCGGCTTTGTCTTTACAAAGTTTTAATTTGTGTAAATTGGTTGCGATGTCTGGTACTAATTGTGGTGCAACAGCTAAATAGAACAAAACACTGGGATGCTCTCCCCAAGAGGTTTCTAAATCTTGAATAATTTTTGCTATGCCTTTGTAATCTTCCGCTTTGTCTGCATCCATCTTTAAATAAGAAACATTGGGTGCAAATTTTTCCCAACTGCCTGATTTATCATCTTTTCGACGAGAAAAATCATTGATGCCATCTAATAGATGTTTTCTGAATTTATCGTCCGAATATTCTGTACGACCTGTACCTACGATGGCAAAATTGTCTGGCATAAATCCGTCTAAAAAGAGGTTGTACAAGGCTGGCGTCAGCTTACGTTGATTCAGGTCACCACTTCCTCCAAATATAAATATTACGGTTGGGGATGGTCGTTTTTTATTATTGGTCTTGTTCATTAGTAATAAAGTAATTTGATTAGATGATTTTAGTCTTTGTGTATTTGCCATTCTGTGTGGAAAATACCTTCTTTGTCGATTCTTTGATAAGTGTGCGAGCCAAAATTATCGCGCTGCGCCTGAATAAGATTGGTGGGCATTTTAGCGGAAGTATAGGACTCCAGATACGCTAAAGAACTCTGAATCGCCGCCACGGCAATACCACTTTTTGTTGCTTGAGAAACAACCTCGCGCATACTGGCGATACAAGGTTTTACCAGATTCGCAATAGATTCGTCTAAAAGTATATTGGTTAACGTTGGGTTGTTTGTATAAGCTTTATAAAAATCTTCTAATAATGTGGAGCGAATGATGCAACCACCACGCCATATTTTTACCACGTCGTGCAAAGGAATTTCCATTTCCAATTCTTCAGATGCTTTTACTAATAAAGCTAAACCTTGTGCATAACAAATAATCATTGTTAAGTACAAAGTATCATCTAATTGTTGTGCAAATACTTTTTTGTCTGTTGTGATTTTTCCAACAACGGGTTGGTAAATTTTTGCCGCCTCCAAGCGTTCGTTTTTATAAGCTGAAATCGTACGCATTGAAACCGAGACATCAATAGAAGGTATGGATACCCCTGTGTCCATTGCATCTTGGGAAGTCCACTTGCCAGTACCTTTAGCGCCGGCTTTATCCAAAATCATATCGACCAGATAGTTATTGCTTTCCGTATCTTTTGTCGCAAAAATGTCGCGGGTAATTTCTACCAGGAAGGACTGTAGTCTTCCTTCGTTCCAAATTTTAAATAATTGATGTAAATCATCATTAGAATAATTTTGGCCGGTTTTCAATAAGTCGTACACTTCGCTTAGCGTTTGCATAATTGCGTACTCAATACCATTATGTACCATTTTTACATAATGACCCGCTGCATCTTTACCCATATACGCAGTGCAAGGTTCGCCATTTACTTTTGCAGAAACTGCTTCCAGTAAAGGTTTTATGTGATTGTAAGCTTCTTTGTCTCCACCAGGCATGATACTTGGGCCAAAGCGCGCGCCTTTTTCACCACCGGAAACACCCATTCCCATAAAATGAAAGCCTTTTCCAGCAAGATCTTTAACCCGACGTAAGGTATCGGTATAGTGAGAGTTACCGCCGTCAATAATAATGTCACCTTTGTCTAAATAGGGAAGTAGACTTGCCACAACTGCATCAACCGGTTTGCCTGCCGGAACCAATAAAGTAATTTTTCTTGGCGTGGCTAATTGATTGATGAAATCTTGTGTGTTGGTAGTGCCCTTAACCTGTGTATTCTTAGTGGCACCACTCTCAAGTGCATCTGCCTTTTCTTTATCGAGGTCTAAACCTATAACACTAAAACCATTGTCAGCCATGTTGTACAATAAGTTCCTGCCCATTACTCCAAGGCCAATCATACCAAAATCAAATTTATTTCCCATTATTATTTTTATTTTAAATTGATAAAACTGTTAGGCGAAGGTAATTCATTTGCTTATTTTAAACGTTACGTTATTGCGAATTAATTAAGGATGTTTTTCTTTTTGTCTTTGGATAAAAGATTCCAATTCTTGCAACGAAAAAGAGCTGAGATTGTCTTTTGCCGTAAGACCGGCTTTTTGTGCTGCCAGTACTCCATACCGAATGTCTTTAATTCCCCTGATTGAATGTGCGTCTGGATTAATGGAAATGAGGACATTTTTCTCTAGCGCATGATCAATCCAATGCCAATCAATATCCAATCTTCTGGGATTGGCATTTAATTCGATCACCACATTATTAGCTGCGCAAGCCTCTATGATTTTTTTATGGTTTACCGGATATCCGGCACGACTGAGTAAAAGCCTTCCTGTCATATGGCCCAATATGTTGGTGAAAGGATTTTCGATGGCTTTCATTAATCGTTCCATTGCCTTTTCTTCACCCATTTTTAAATTGGAATGAATAGAAGCGATAACCAAATCAAAAGATTTTAGTATTTCATCAGCGTAATCCAGATCGCCGTTGTAGAGAATATCACTCTCAATACTTTTAAAAATTTTAAATGGCGCAAGTGATTGATTTAATTCATCAATTTCCTTGTGCTGCGCTGTAATTTTTTCAATAGAAAGCCCGTTGGCATAGACGGCTATTTGTGAATGATCGCTAATGGCCAAATATTCAAAACCTTGCTGTTTCGCAGCTTCCGCCATCTCGCGTAAAGTGTTAGCTCCGTCGCTCCATTTGCTGTGCGAGTGGATGACTCCTTTAATATCTTCCGGTTCAATAATTTTGGGTAAAGATTTTTTCTGCGCGGCGTCAATCCATTTTGCATCCTCCCTTAAATAAGGAGGAATAAACTCCACATTATTTTCAGAAAAAAACGCCTTATCGGAGCTATAATTTTTTGTCGTTATTTCGGAAAATTTTGAAGCAAATGCGGTATAAAAATTTTCGCTACAGCTTAGTTGAAAACATTTATTGTAGATATTCTTTTTTTCATTTTGAATAAAATAGATGGTGATGTTTGTTGGGGTTTTAAAAGCGTAAAATTCATTCTCTTTACTTATCAGTTCAAAATTATTTGTATCGATTATTTCCAGTATGACATCCTCGGTGGCGTCCGTCACCCATTCCAAGGCATCAATGGTAATGGCATTTTGATGGAAGGCACCTGTGAGTAAAAATGTATAATCGAGAAACGATCTTTTTAGATAATCATTAAAACTTATTGCGGCATTTTCAATTTCTGAAAATAGGAAGCGACCTTTACTTGCCGAATAAAAATCTATTGCTTCGCTAATACTATTTTGCGTTTTTTCGCCGAATCCTTTGTAAAGCATTAAACGATTTTCGTTGCAAGCATATAGTAATTCACCTATAGTCTCGATTTCTAGATCGTTCCAAATCGTGGAAATTTTTTTAGGACCCAATCCTTTTATGTGCAACATTTCGATAATACCTGGCGGAGTTTTCGCAATGTATTGCTCGAGTACTTTAAAAGTTTCTGTTTGAAGTTGTTCTATAATTTTATTGCCGATGGCTTTACCAATCCCAACGATCGAGAATATTTTATCTTCTGCTAACGAAGCTAATTCGGCTGGCAGTTTTTCGATAGTGCGCGACGCATTTAAATAAGATTTTATTTTAAAACTATCATCACCATATATTTCCATCAATTGGCCGAGTAGCTTGAAGTTGGCTGCTATTGATTTATTCGTCATCGTTGTGAATTTATAATTTTATGCAACTTACGTACTATCAAAATAGGGAACAAAAAAAGTCCCGAATTTTCGGGACTGTATTTGCAAATAGCTAATATCTTTGAAACCTGAGCTATTTTTTAGGAGCTGCTTTTTTAGGAGCTGCTTTCTTAACTGCTGCTTTTTTAGGAGCTGCTTTTTTTGGAGCTGCTTTTTTTGGAGCCGCTTTTTTTGGAGCAGCCTTTTTAGGAGCCGCTTTTTTAGGAGCCGCTTTTTTTGGAGCTGCTTTTTTTGGAGCTGCTTTTTTAGGAGCTGCTTTTTTTGGAGCCGCTTTTTTTGGAGCTGCTTTTTTTGCTGTTGCCATGAGAAATGAAATTTAATGGTTAGTAAATATGTAGTAAATATATAACCATTTATATACATTGTAAAATAAATTTTGCACATAATGTTGAAAACCTTATGCAGCATTTTTTATTTATTTAAAAATCATTTTTTCTTCTTTTTCTGTAACATTGATGAAATAAGGATTATAGAAGAGAACCTGTTTTTTATAAATTGTTTTTACTAGTCTTTTTATTGCTTTTTTAATTATTCTAAAAAAGCTATTTTTAAATGAAAATATTGAAAATGATGAATCATTTTTCTTCTTCCATGTCTAGTAGCATTAAATTTTGGAATTAATATTTCTATTATGTCTTTAAAAATGATCTGGCAATTTTTAAATTATCATGCAAATAAATTCAACATAATCAAAAAAAATGGAGTTTATCTCTTAACGATAAACTCCATTTGAAGAATATTCATTTATAAAATTTATCGCAAGAGATTTTTCGTTTTTAAATCTTTTACAATTGTTTTCGCGAAATCCATTGCCAATTTTGTTGGAGAATTTGGATCAACCGTTTCTGATTGCGCTGAGTAAAGTAACTTACTTTTATTTTGTAAATCATAGAGATTTGTTTCAAAAGAATAAGAAGTTGTTCGACTCATATAACCACCGTAAGGTGCGCCCCACATATAAGGCGAATAATAGGAATAATATCCCCAGAATGGACCGCCCCAACTTCCCGGAACGTAATTTCTGCTGGTATTTTTATTAATAAGTGCAATCGTAATTACGCCATCAATGCCGTCATTATGCAGGCGTCTCATGGCCTGTCTTTCTGACATTCCGCGAAAAGCATTAGGACCATAAATATCGGTGGCCGTAATTGTCTGGATCCCCATATTATTAAGCCCACTAGCTAATTCATTTTCCATATTTACCTTTACAGCGCGGTTCTTGGCACTTAGTAAGCCTAGAACCAAGACCTTGTTGAAGTGTCGCCCCTGCATTGTTGCTTGAGGGGAAACCCAGCTAGTGGTTAATTTCGACGTGCTACATCCCGCGAAGAACAAAAGCAGTGCAGGAACGCACCATAAAGCTAATTTTTTCATGATATTATATTTTAAATGAAATTGTTATTCAACGATACCTATATAAAAATACTACTTATTGCTTGTTTGACAAATATGCTTTTGCAATAGATTAATCAAATGTAAGGTTTAACTTTTCTTTATCGCATTGCTATAAATTTTAGGTGCAAAGAAAGCACTTGTGGCAGAATTGCCTGTTGTTCATCGTTGACAATTATAAAATCGCAAAGCTGCATTTTTTTGTCATTGTCCATTTGCTTTTTTATTCGTTGCATTACCGCTTTTTCTGAAAGATTGCTGCGTTTCATCGCTCTGCGAACGCGCAGTTCAATAGGCGCCTGTACGCCGATAATGAAATCCAAGTTGCTTGCGCTCTTTGCTTCAAATAGCAGTGCAGCTTCTTTTATAATATATGGGGCAGATTGTAAGGCGATCCAATCTTCTGCTGCCTGAATGGTCGCCGGATGCGTAATATTATTAAGCTGTTTCAATTTAGATGCGTCTTTAAAAACAATTGCTGCTAAATATTTTCTGTTGAGGGTCGTCTGTTCGAAAATTTCGGGGCCAAATGCATTTATTAATTGAGTTTTAACGGATGCATTATTTTGCATAATAGATTTAGCTACTGCATCTGCATCAAATATAGGTATTCCCAGCGTATTAAATATTTTGGCTATCGTACTCTTCCCACTTCCTATGCCACCTGTTAATCCTATTTTTAGCATACCCACGATTTTATATAAAAGTAAAAGCCAAAATTAAATGATTTTAATTTTGGCTTTGCTACTTTTTTCGGCGAAGGAAAATCTATTTTGTATCCCCACTTGCTTTATTCAATGCTTTAGTCCATTCAAGACTGATGGAAGATTTTTCCATTTTGAGATAAATACCAGGGCTAGTTTCTACCACAATAGTTGTCCCATCTTCGTTTATCTTATTAATAGTGCCATGTATTCCAGCTATTGTTACTATTTTATCTCCTTTTTGTAGGTTGGCAATAAAACCTTTTTGGTCTTTTGCTTTTTTTGCTTGCGGGCGAATCATAAAGAAATAAAACACTACGATAATACCCAACATAATAATTAATTGCGGGCCTCCACCACCAGCACTTCCATTGCCGGCCATTGCTAATACTGAATTTAATGTACTCATCTATTTTGTTTTTGTTGAATGAAAGAAATTGTTTGAAAGTTATTTGGTAACCGTGCCGGTAAATGCAAGTACATAGTTTGCATCATTGGTCGTATTGGAACTTACAACTATGCTTTTCCGAATACTTCCAGGAGCACCATGTTTGCTATCAAAAGTGGCTTTTACTGTTCCTTCCTGACCAGGTAGGACTGCATCTTTGGTGTAATCAGCAATGGTGCAGCCACAGGTAGGGCGTACACTTGTAATATAAAGCGGCTTCTGACCTATATTCTTGAAAGTGTAGGAGATAGCCACATTTTCCCCATACTTAACGGATCCAAAATCGTGAATGGAATCTAACCATTTTATCTGTGTAAAATTGGCTGTATCACTCGACACGCCAGCTGGTTGTTTTTGATGGGTTGTAGTACTGTTGCCGGAGCAAGAGAGTAAACCAATCAATGCGATTGTTGTAAGAAATGCAAATAATTTGTTCATCGATATTAATTTTTTCTAAATTCGACTTTCTGAATTTTGTTTTGCGAAATTAAGTCTTTATGAATAGAATCTAAAATTCCGTTTACAAATTGGCCGCTTTGTTTGGTACTGTAATCTTTTGCGATATCAATATATTCATTGATGGTTACTTTTGTCGGAATTGTTTCGAAAAAAAGTAATTCACTTATGCCCATTTTTAATAGTAGCATATCGATTACCGCAATTCTTTCAGAATCCCAATTTTTTAATTTTGGCTTTATCAAATCCATTAATGCTTCGTCTTTTTCTAAAACAGTCGTCAGCAGTTCTTTTGCATATAACCATTTATCTGCAGATATGGACTCTTTGAAGTTGATAGATTTTGGTTTATTCAAATATTGCATAACCATTTGTTCAATCACTTCACAATCGTCATCCCAATTTTGAAAAAGCTCCTCTACTTTAGCAATGAAACTCTCGTTTGCTAAAAGTAAATCGGTAAAGATAAAATGAATTATTTCTGTATCTGATTTCTTGTCTCTACTGTCAATGGCTATATATGCCGCATATTCGGGCGTCTGTATAAGCTGCAAAAATATTTTTTTTACGAGGTCATCCTCCACTAAAAGCTTGACCTTATTTTGATTGACTACTGTATTGAATGCTTCGTTCTCCAATAAATGCCAAACAAATTCATTGCCAGCAATTTTAATGTTTACATTTAGGTCTTCTTGTGTTACGATATTCTTTGAGGCGCGTTGCTGTGCGTGTATTTCGGCGAATTGAGCAATTTCTATTAGATAGGAAAGCATAAATACCAGTAATGTACGAGTTTGCTCAATTTGCTTTTTGAGTTGTGTTACAACTTCCGTTTCTTTAGGCGATGATTTTTCCTGATTTGTTGCATCAATTGCATATAACAGTTGCATTACTTTTATCCGGATATTTCTTCTGCTTATCATAAAGTGATTGTATAAGAACTTTTAAGATGTGCAAAGGTAATAAAATATACTGATAGCGCGATATTTTATGGTATTGATTATAGAACTTTTAAAGCAGCTGTTGGCTAAATAAAAAAATTAAAAAGAGTCCGAGACCATTTCTTTTTCCCTTTTACGCGCTATTTTCTCATTATAAATCTTTAAAGGACTACCGAAGATATAAAACCATTTTTTCTTAAAGCCTTTTGCCGCTTTCACATCTTGGTACATGTCATTTACTTCATGGAAGTTTAGAAATATAGGATTTAGTCGGTTGCCAATTTTTTTGGTGAGTCCATAAATTGGACGTTCTTCCTCAAGTTGGAAAGTTCCAAATATTCTATCCCAGAAAATAAAAGTGGCGGCGAAGTTTTTATCTAAATATTTCTCTTGTGAACCATGGTGAACACGATGGTTGGAGGGAGTGGCAAAAATATATTCCACCCAATACGGTAATTTTTTGATATACTCGGTATGGACCCAAAATTGAAACATTACGCTTACCTGGCTCACAACAAAAATGACGATAGGGTGAAATCCGCATAAGGCGACAGGGATGAAGAATATAGTCTTGATATTTTGAATCCAACTTAATCTAAATGAAACCGTAAGGTTGTAATTTTCTGCTGAATGATGCACCACATGGGTACTCCACAACAACCGCAGTTCGTGTGAAATACGATGTGACCAATAGCTGCAAAAATCAAAAAGAATGTAGCATGGAATAAAGGTCCACCAGTTAAGGCTCATTCGCCAAGGTAAAAGGTTGTAAACCCAGACGAACAGATAGAACAGCCCTACTTTTATTAATACATTTATAAGCACATTTCCCAAGCCTACCAGTGTAGACCCGATACTTTCTTTTGTCTTATATAATTTCTTGTTTTGATACCAGGAAACACCTATCTCTAACAGCGTAAGAAAGGCCATAACCGGTATCGCATAGACAATAATATTGGGTGAATTATGCTCTAAATGAGTAATCTCACTGTAAAGAATTTTAGGTGCACCAAAAAGATGGAGAAGGCAGGCGTTTATCATATTGTTCAAACATAAACTTTTTAAACCCTTTCGCCAAAGGTATTATGTTAATTAAGAGTATTTTTCCTGTTAATTATGTATGGCATTATATTTAACATAAAAGCGGTTTCATCAAAAAGATGAAACCGCTTTTAAAAAGTAAATTGCTCGATTTATAGTTCCAATAAGGCTTGAATGGGGTTTTTACTAAACAACAATAATTCGGGGTTTTCCAACAATTCTTTCACCCTTACTAGGAAACTGACGCTTTCTTTTCCGTCGATAATACGATGGTCATAGCTTAGGGCTATGTACATCATCGGACGAATAACTACTTGTCCGTTAACAGCCATCGGACGATCTTGGATTTTGTGCATGCCAAGGATGGCGCTTTGAGGTAAATTAATAATAGGTGTACTTAGCAGGCTTCCGAAAGTTCCACCATTGGTAATGGTAAAAGTACCGCCCTGCAAATCTTCCATACCCAATTTTCCATTACGCGCCTTGGTCGCCAATTCTATTACATTCTTTTCAATATCTGCCATGCTTTTACTCTCCACATTGCGCATTACTGGTACTGTTAAACCTTTTGGTGTACTCACGGCAATACTAATATCTGCATAATCATGATAGACCAATTCGTTCCCATCAATATAACCATTTACAGCGGGCCATTCGCTCAATGCGATAGCGCAAGCTTTACCGAAAAAACTCATGAAACCCAGACCTACACCATGTTGTTCTTTAAACTTGTCTTTATATTTTTTACGGATATCCATGATGTTGCCCATATCTACTTCGTTAAAAGTAGTGAGCATCGCAGTCGTATTTTTTGATTCTACCAAACGACGACTAATGGTTTTGCGTAGGTTACTCATTTTTTCGCGACGCTCGTTGCGTGAGAATAATTCCGAGCCGGCAAAAGTTTGTTTGCCGGGATTGGCTAATGCAGCCAATACATCGGCTTTTAATATTTTTCCACCTTCACCACTGGCTTTGATAGATTTGGTATCTATCTTTTTATCAGCAATCATTGCGGAGGCTAAAGGGGTCGCTTTTATATCATTTGGGACAGATGTTACTGGCGCGGTAGTGGTAGTACCGGCCACAGTCTTCAATTCTGATTGAATAGGTGAGCTTGTCTGAGGTGCTGCTGGTCCAGCAATATCCGTATCAATCTTAGCCACTAAATCTCCTATTTGTAAAACGTCGTCTTCATTCGCGATAATGGATAATTTACCTGCTTCCTCGGCGTTCAATTCAAAAGTAGCTTTCTCACTTTCTAATTCAGCAATTGGTTCGTCTCTGTTAACTAAATCTCCTTCATGTTTAATCCATTTAACCAATGTTACTTCACTGATGGACTCTCCTACAGTGGGAACTTTTATTTCTATTACGCCTTTTCCTGCGGCTTTAATTGCAGGGATAGGAACAGGAGCGACAGCTGTTTCTTGTTCTGGTTGGGGTTTTTTAGACGGTTCATCATCGGTTGGCCCTGCTGGTTTTTCAGCTGTTTCGTCGATGGTAGCTAATACGTCTCCAATTTGTAATGTAGCATCTATTTCAGCCACCGCGTGTAAGATACCTGCTTGTTCCGCATTTACTTCAAATGTTGCTTTTTCACTTTCTAGTTCAGCAATTACTTCATCACGATTTACATAGTCGCCATCATTTTTTATCCATTTAATTAAGGTCACTTCGCTAATGGACTCGCCCACCGTGGGCACTTTTAGTTCTATCATACTATTGCGATTTCAAGGTATTGCGTTAAAGGTAAAAGTATTTTACATTTAGACTACAAATATTTTATAGATACCTTTTATTTAAATAATTTTTATTTTAAAAGTATAAATTCGATAAATACATTTTTGTATACTTATACACATCAAATCGAAAATGCAGTTTCCAATATTTCTTCTTGTTCTATTTTATGCACTTTAGCATAACCTGTGGCAGTCGAAGCGCTTGCATTTCTACTGATGACTCCATAAGGAAAGGCTTTGAAATTTGTTTGTAAAAAGGAGGCTGCACCCATATTCAATGGTTCTTCCTGTACCCAGAACCATATTGCATTTTTATATTTGACGTGCAGGTTTTTAATCTGCTGAACAGGTAAAGGATATATTTGTTCCAGTCGAATAATAGCAATATCTGTACGATTTTCCTTTTCTTTCTTTTCTTGTAAATCGAAGTACAATTTGCCGGAACACAATAATACCTTTTTTATATCTTCTATATTTGCCTGGGCATCGTCAATTACTTCTTTAAACCCGCCGTCTGCAAACTCGCTAATATGGCTATAGCTACCGGAATGGCGTAAGTTAGCCTTTGGTGACATGTTGATTAAAGGCTTCCTAAATTCCCAGCTCACTTGTCTTCTTAACGCGTGGAAGAAATTCGCGGCTGTCGTAATATTAGTTACGACCATGTTTTCTTCGGCGCAACTTTGTAAATACCTTTCGAGTCTAGCGCTGGAATGATCGGGTCCACTGCCTTCATAACCATGTGGTAATAATAAAACGATACCACTCATCGTTCCCCATTTCGATTCTGCGCTGGCAATATATTGGTCGACCACCATCTGTGCCCCGTTCGCAAAGTCACCATATTGTGCTTCCCAAACGGCCAGTCCGTTCGGGTTGGCCATTGCATAGCCATATTCAAAACCCATAACGGCATATTCACTCAACAGTGAATTAAATACCCTAAATTGGGCTGTCTGATTTTCTTTTAAATGATTTAGACGATTGTACTCACTATTATCATTCTCATCGAAAAGTACCGCGTGACGATGGGCAAAAGTACCACGTTTCACATCTTCTCCGCTTAGCCGAACGGTTTTATCTTCAACAATTAAGCTCGCGTAGGCTAATAATTCAGCGGTGCCCCAATCAATTTTTTCTTCACTTTCGAACAAAGCTTTTTTATCTTCCAATAATTTTTTTACTTTCCGAAGCGGATGAAAAGTGTCTGGCCATTGCAAGAGTCTTTCTACCAGATCTTTTGCCTTTTCAAGTGGAATGGCCGTAGTAGGTGATTTTTCAAAGTCTTCAGGTGTGGATGAACGTAAGCGTTGCCACCATTCCTCTGGCGCTTGTAATTTATAAGGTAAAGGCTTTTGGCGAACTTCATCAAATCTCGCCTGCAAATCGTTCCAAAATTTTGTTTCCATTTCTTTGGCCAGTACCTGTGCCTCTTGCTCACCATGCATTGTAAGAAACTTCGTATAAACTTCGCGTGGGTTTGGATGACGGTCAATTAACGCATACAGTTGCGGTTGTGTAAATTTAGGCTCGTCACCTTCATTGTGTCCATGTCTTCTGTAGCAGAGAATGTCGATGTAAATATCTTTGTTGAATTGCTGTCTAAATTCTGTTGCTATTTCTACTGCCTTTACCACTGCCTCTATATCGTCCCCGTTTACATGAAAAACCGGGGATTGCGTAATGCTGGCAATTGATGTGCAATAATCAGAAGATCGCGCATCTTTGTAATCGGTTGTAAAACCGATTTGGTTGTTAATGGTAATATGAACGGTTCCCCCGACATTGTAACCTTCCAATTCACTCATTTGTGCTACTTCGTAAATTACTCCTTGGCCCGCAAGGGCGGCGTCACCGTGAATAAGAATTGGTAAAATACGATCATAATCAAAGTTGTATAATACATTGGCCTTTGAACGAGCAAAGCCCAATGCTACCGGATCGACCACTTCAAGATGAGAGGGGTTAGGGCAAAGTTGCAGGTTTATTTTTTTGCCGTCATCGGTAACAAAATCGCTCCGAAACCCGAGGTGGTATTTTACGTCTCCACTTCCTTGAGTCTTATCTGCGGGCACAACGCCTTCAAATTCGCTAAATATTTGTTCATATGTTTTACCCAAAGTATTAGCTAAAACATTTAGACGGCCACGGTGTGCCATGGCTATTACTACCTCGCGCACATCATTTTTTGCAGCAATATGAATAGCAGCGTCTAAAGCAGGAATCAGTGCTTCTCCTCCTTCTAATGAGAATCTCTTTTGCCCAATATATTTAGTGTGTAGAAATTTTTCAAAGAGAACACCTTGATTTATTTTTTCTAAGTTACGCTTCCGTTTTTTGAGAGATGGCTTTTCCAATAATGTTTTTTCAGCCGCATTAAGTATCCAGTTTTCAATCTCCGGATCGTTCACATAGGTAAACTCAACACCGACTGAGGCGCAGTAGATGCTGTCTAATCTTTCGACGATTTGCTTAAGCGTGGCGTTGGGCAAACCAATATATTGACCTACCTGAAAATGCGTATCCAAATCTGCATCGGAAAGGTTAAAATACCGTAATCCAAGATTGGCATGTCTATCTTTTCTTGGACGAATGGGATTCGTTTTAGCAATCAGATGACCTTTTTCACGATAGGCGGAAATGAGTTTGTAAACGTTTAATTCCTTTGTAAGTGCTACAGCATCGAAGCTGGCATTGTTTGCGGCATTCGCGGTGGAGGTAGTTTCGTTAGCTACTGCAAAATCGAAGCCTTCAAAAAATTTTCTAAATTCCGGGTCAATATCGGCTGGATCTTTTACAAAGTCAGCATATAATTCTTCGATAAAGGCTGGATGTGAGTTGGTGATATACGAGAAATCTTTCATTTTCTCAGAGAGGTTTGACTATGATTTATATTTATCTGCAAATATCCTATATTCCGCTCTAATAAAAGCTTAATATTCTTTATTTTTTTAACAAAGGATTGTTTATTAATTATTTTAGTAGAAAAGAAAATAATAATGCTTTCTTTTTGAAGGAACAATTAACTAGGTGAGGAGGCCAGATTTTGCGTTTTGAGAAAGGGTAAATAAAAAATTATTTTTCATTTAAAGAAATTTATTATACTTTTGCCCTCCGAAAAATTACTCAAAAAAGAATTATTGAATGGCAAATCATAAAGCTACCAAAAAAGACGTTCGCCAAGCAGCAAAACGCAGAGACAGAAACCGCTATTACGGTAAAACTACACGTAATGCAATTCGCAATCTTAAAGCATCTGCTGATGATACAGCTTATGACGCTGCGTTGCCCTTGACCGTTTCTATGATTGATAAATTAGCTAAACGTGGTATTATTCATAAAAACAAGGCTAGTAATCTGAAAAGTAAATTAGCTAGAAAAACAGAATTTAAAAAAACTGCTTAATTGCAAAGATTGAGTAAGTTTTTCATATAGGAGAATACCGGACAGTTTGTCCGGTATTTTTTTGCTGGAAATGTTTCAACCAAAAATAAAGAGGGGCTTTTGGATCAAGTTAAAAAGTTGGGGGATTGCGATAAAACAATTTGCTTTGCCTTAGAT
>NZ_JBNQGD010000297.1:0-5061 GCF_050436765.1 Arachidicoccus sp.
CTAAACTTCTTTAATTAAGTATCAAATTATGCGGGTGCAACCTGCACCAATCTTACGGCTTGGAATTGCAACAATGTAAAAGGCAAAGAAATAATTCAGAAAATAGGCTACGAGAGTCTTGATAAAATTCGTGACTTATTTATCTTTTCCTGTGCTACAGGATTACGTTATAGTGATTTAGTAGATTAAAAACGCGCACATTCGAGATAATTCAATTTATAAAAAATCAATCAAGACCGGACAAAATTTAGAAATTCCTCTAAATGCGATTAGTTATTGGATAATTGCCAAAAATGGTGCATTGTTATTTACCGATCACTGTTTTCTGGGAAAACAAAAAATGGATTGCATTTTTGCGAGATTTCAACAGAAGCTCAAAGGAAGTTTTTCCGTTGATTCGAAATTTACCACCCTTTTTACTACCTATTGTAAATAGAAAAGACTTAAAATATTGATTTGCAATAAATTAAGCCTTTAACTATGTAGCGAGATCGGGAATTGAACCCGAGACCTCAGGGTTATGAATCCTGCGCTCTAACCACCTGAGCTACCTCGCCGTGGTTTTCATTAAAACATACAATGCTTCAACGGGTTGCAAAAGTAATAGGAATTTATCTTTTATTCAAAAAATTATAGGTATTAATTTCTTGAACCTACGAAAGCGCTTATTCCCATTCAATAGTTGCCGGTGGTTTGCTGCTGATATCGTAGACTACGCGGTTTATTCCACGTACATTGTTGATGATTTCGTTAGAGATATCGGCTAGAAATTCGTAAGGTAAATGTGCCCAATCTGCCGTCATTCCATCTACAGAGGTTACAGCACGTAAGGCTAATGTATATTCATAAGTACGCTCATCTCCCATCACCCCTACACTCTTTACGGGAAGCAAAATAGCACCTGCTTGCCACACATTATCATAAAGCCCCTTATCTTTCAAAGCTTTAATATAATAATAATCGGCTTCTTGTAAAAGCATTGCTTTCTCTTCAGTCACTTCTCCCAAAATACGGATAGCTAAACCTGGTCCGGGAAAAGGATGGCGGCTAATCATATCTTTTGGTATGCCCAATTCCAAGCCCACTCTCCTTACTTCATCTTTAAACAAAAAACGAAGTGGTTCAATAAGTTGTAAATTCATTATATCGGGCAATCCACCCACATTGTGGTGCGACTTGATAGTAACGGAAGGCCCATGTACACTTACGCTTTCTATTACATCTGGATAAATGGTGCCTTGTCCCAAGAAACTAGCTTCTTTTATTTTCAAAGCTTCCCCATGGAAAACATCAATAAACAATTTACCAATGACTTTTCTTTTTGCTTCAGGGTCTGTTTTCCCGGCCAATTCTCTATAAAAAAGTTGTTTCGCATCGATGCCTTTTACATTTAAGCCGATGCCCTTGTAGGTCTCTAAAACCTGTTCAAATTCCCCTTTGCGCAACACTCCATTGTCCACAAATATGCCATGCAATCTATCACCGATAGCGCGACTGATAAGTGTTGCAGCCACAGTACTATCAACACCTCCGCTCAAAGCCATTATTACGTGCTTGTCGCCAATTTTTTCCTTCAAGCCAGCGATCGTTTCTTCCGCAAAAGAAGCAGGCGTCCAGTCTTGAGAACAGCCACAAATATTAACTAAGAAATTAAACAGTATCTTTTTCCCTTCAGTCGAATGATATACTTCTGGATGAAATTGCAATCCATAAAGAGGATGACTACCTCCTACTTTTCTAAAAGCTGCAACAGGAATGCTTTCCGTTGTGGCAAGTATTTCAAAACCTTCAGGCAACTCTTTTATAGAATCACTATGACTCATCCACACCTGTGATTTATCAGAAATACCTGTAAGCAACCCATCCTGTTTTTGTCCATTCATTTGAGCGCGACCATACTCCCGTTTATCCGATTTTTCTACACGGCCTCCAAATATTTTAGCCGTTAATTGAGCACCATAGCAAATGCCAAGAACCGGTACTTTTTCTATAAATGAAGCGACATCTACACTTGGTGCGTCCGATTCGTTCACACTACATGGTGAGCCACTCAAAATAATTCCTTTTAAATTTTCATCAATTGAAAAATCTTTATGATAGGGCAAAATATCACAATACACATTGGCTTCACGGACAGCGCGGGCAATGAGTTGTGTATATTGACTTCCGAAGTCCAGGATGATGATTTTTTCAGTCATAAAAATTGATTTAATCCAATGGAAAATTTTGCGCAAAGCTAATTCAAATAAAAAACATAAAGCAAAAAATCAAGAAGCCTTTCGCAAAACGATATTGCGGAAGGCTTTTAGAAGGAATTATCTACTCTTTGTAAAAATAAATTGCTTATTCACTAGCCGGGTTCATTATTCTACCCATAAATAAAATCGTATTTGAGGTATGCTCGCTAATAATAATTCCAAATGGGTGATCACAAATAATGGATGGCGGCGGCAGCGGCATAGATGTTGCGACAGCCCCGCCGACAGTAACAGCAGCTGCTTCTGTACCCTGCTCGTCCACATTTAAATAAGTAAATTGTTTTAAGAGATCAACATACAATCCAAGTGCGCGTGCGCGACTGTTTATTTTGGTCAAATCAGCCGAGTTTTGGGAAAATAAGTCCGTTATGCCCATTTTTTGCATGGCGGGTATTAGATTTACCTTGTAAGCTGAAATCTTAAATCTCGGTAAACCTATCTGTACCTTACCTGCATTCATACTATTTTGCAAATTACTCCATTGATTTTCGTCCATACTACTTAAAATATCCCCAATCTTATACCCTTCATTTGGTAAAATCACCGTCATTGAGAACTGGCCATTTCCATAAGGGAGGCGAATAGCTTCGTAATGATCCATAAAACGGTAATGAAAAGTATCTGTATTCATCATCATTTTAACCTGTTTTGTAGCCCCGCTACCCAAATAAAAAGTGTAATCTTTGGTATTATTTTTATCGAATTGAACAGACCAATTACCTTTAAAATAAAGTGCATTCAGCAAAAACATTACCGACATCGGAGTTATTTCTTTTTTATCAACAACATTGGTAATTTTTCCATTCGTTTTATCACTAGCCCATTGGTTGATAACATCGGCATCCGATGAAACAAAAGGTAATCCATCTACTTTAGCTTCAAAATAATCTTTTAACTGATCTATATAATTTGGCTCAACAGAAAAACTATTGCGATACCACAGGGAATTGAACAAACCTAATTGCACCTGTTTATCTGCGATAGGCAAATCTTGTAATAAAGTTTTATAAGTAGTGTCTATCGCACCTAAAGATAAGTTTTGCGACTGCAACGCATTTGCAATTTGGCTATATGTATTGCCAGAAGAACCATTTAACAACATGCCTAGGTCCATGTGCAAACTAAGCGGAGATACAAAAATATTGACAGAATCCAGTTGGACAGATTGTAGATTTTTAAAGAAGCTAAAAGAAAAGCCCGACATATTTTGGGATACTGTCGAAGGTATATTTATCTGCATTATAGGGCTATTTTGCCCCGCAGAATCTGATTGATGCAGCTGTTTGGCACATCCCCAGAGCAATAAACTGCCAATTATACAGACCGAAAGAGAAGATTTTTTCATACAATATCATCTAAATAGTGTTCATTCACGGATTATTAAACAGAATTTAACCCATAAATGCTACAATAAAAGCCAAACAAATTGCCTGGCTTTTCTACGGAATTGTACTAAAAAACATCTAAACCTTATTTAATAACAATTTTATATAAAAAATTGGGCTGGTCAGTTTTTTACGAATGTCAATTTCGTAAAACATACAACTCATTAATTCTTTCAGTTGTTTATTTTTCATTCCAACTCGGAGTATAAAATTAAACAATATAGGTTTATGAACAAGTTTATGTAAGCGAGTACTAAGTCTCAATTCTGACCCTAATTTTGCGTAAATTGCTTTGTCATAACTCTCTAAAAATGAAGCAGAAAAATCATTAGCAGCGATAGCAGCAACTGCTCTTTCTGCCGCGATACGGCCAGAATACAAAGCATTGCCAATGCCCTCTCCGGTAAAAGGGTCAATCAAATATGCCGCATCCCCAACAAGCATATAGCGTTCCCCGGAGATGACACGTTTTTTACTTCCCAAAGGCAATCCGTAGCCATCGATATTATCTATCAGTTCTGCTTCTTTAAACCGCTCTTTTAAAAGCGGATCATTTTCAACAGTATCAAGAAGCATCTTTTTTAAATTCAGTTTTTTCTTTCTTACAGTATCGCTCAAAATACCCACACCTACATTCGCCTCTCCATTGGGTAAAGGGAATATCCAAAAATAACCAGGAAGAAGTGTCTTTAAGAAATGTAGTTCTATAAACCCATCTTTATGTAACCCTGAAACATTTTTGTAGTATGCACGTACCCCAGCACAATAATGTTTAGGCTCCATGTGTATATTGGCAACTTCTTTTGTAAAACCCGAATGTGCACCATTAGCTACAATTACTAATTGAGTCTTTATTTGAAAATCACCACCTGCATTACTTAATAAATAGCCATCTTCTCCAAGCTTATATTTATCTACTGACTGTCCCTGAATGAGTTGAATACTATTACATAGCTTCATTTCTTCAACCAGAAAATTATCAAAATCAATGCGTTTACATACAAAACCGGCAGCGGTTGCTTCTTTGTTTTTATCATAATTAGGTTTATAACCCATATCCAAAAAAGCACGGTTAGGAGCAACAAAAGTGCCCCCCAGCTATCTTCTTTAAGTGCAAATGCACTCAATCGCTCTCCAATATTCTTGTCAATTCGATTTAATGCCGCCAAAGTCTTTCCGCTTAGTCCATCGCCACAAACTTTATCCCTTGGGAAGACTGCCTTATCTACCACAACGCAAGAAATTCCATATTGATGAAGCTGTAACGCTGTGGCTGCGCCTGCCGGCCCTGCACCTATAATACAAACTGTTGTTTCAATCATTGAATATAAAATTTAATAGGTCAACAAGATAAGTAAAAAGCGGATCAGGTTGAAATATTGGGGGATGTGTTTCATTAGGCATAAAGTTTAGCTAAT
>NZ_JBNQGD010000298.1:0-3925 GCF_050436765.1 Arachidicoccus sp.
AAGTATTATTAGAATTAATAGACAAAAAAAACAAATCCGCACAAAAATATTTTGACAAGATAGTATTACCAACAAACCTTATTTCAAATCACTCAATGAGAAAAAATAATTAATTTTTTTAATTAAAATGACAAACCTTTAGTGAAAAAACATACCTCCATAATCGATATAGCTAAAGAATTAAATGTAGCTGTAAGTACAGTTTCTTCGGTACTAAATGGTAAAGCGCAAGAGAGGAGAATTGGCAATAACACAAAAAAAAGAATTTTAGATTATGCAGCCAAATCCGGATATAAGCCTAATCAAATTGCCCGGAGTCTAAGGACAGGGAAAAGCAACACTATTGGCATGCTGGTAGAAGATATAGCCAATCCTTTTTTCGCGGAAATCACCAGTTTAATCGAGAAAAAAGCTGCGACATATAATTACGAATTGATTTACTCAAGTACTGAAAACGATTTCAATAAATTGAATAAATTAATTACCACTTATAAACACCGGCAGGTGGACGGTTTTATAATTGCCCCCTGTGTAAATAGTGAGTCTAAAATTCAGGAATTAATAGAGGATAAAACGCCTTTCGTTTTGTTTGATAGACATTTGCCAAATTTAAAAACAAACAATGTTCTTATAAACAATTACAACGGAACATATGAAGCGGCAAAACACCTTTATAAACAAGGCTTCAGCAATATTGGTTTCATTACAACAAAACTCTTACACAGCAATATGAAAGATAGGCTTAGAGGCTATCAATCTTTTATGGAAGAACATACATTAAAAAGCAGCTTTTTAGAAACCAATTTTAACGCTGGAAAAGAAAAAGAACATTCTGAAATTGCCACATATTTATTAAAAAATTCACAGCTAGATGCCTTAATTTTTTCAACGAACTATATTGCATTAAGCGGCTTAGGTGCCATAAAAGAAATACAAAAACGACATCCCAAAAAATATGGGATAATAAGCTTTGATGACAACACACATTTTGATTTATTCAATCCTTCAATTACGTCCATTGCTCAACCAATAGATAAGATAGCAAATGAAATAATCAGAATTCTACTTTTAAACATGAAAAAAGATAATCAAAATTTACAAGTAGAAACGCGGATCTTGGAACCTAAATTAATAATTAGAGATTCCACTAAAAAAATAGAGTTAACTTAGCATAATTCCATCAACACACCTGATGATTTTATTGATAATATTCCTCAATTTTTTCTAAGGCTACACCTTTCGTTTCAAAGACAAATTTGCTTACAAAGAATATCATGCCCAAATTAATAATTCCATAAACAAAAAAAGTAGTTGGCGATCCCAGATGAGAGAGCATTATTGGAAATGTATAAGAAACAATCGCATTAGAAAGCCAATTCCCAAATATCGCAAAAGAGGTGGCGTGCCCACGAATTCTATTGGGAAAAATTTCTGCCACATACACCCAAAGAACTGCGCCCCAAGTACAGGCAAATGCGGCGATATAAACGAATACGGTAATTAATACAAAATAATTATCGAGTCTTTTTTTATAAAACAAATACCCAATAACAAACATACAAAGACCCATTACTACCGAACCAAACAATAATAATTTTTTTCTACCTACCCTATCAATAAGAGCAAAAGCAATCAGAGTAAATATTAAATTTACTATACCCGTTAAAACGGTTTGAAAAAGAACACTTCCGCCCACATGCGTTTTTTCAAAGATCAACGGCGCATAATAGAAGATGATATTAATTCCTGTCAGTTGTGCAATTGCTGCGAATACAATACCTATAAGAACTACGCGTTTATATTTATTCGAAAAAATGTCTTTAAAGCTAAGTTTAGCAGAATGCTTATTTATGTCTGCTTGGACCGCATTTACTTCCTTCTCTGCTGCACTATTTTCATATATTTTAGAGAATACTTTTTTAGCCTGACTTAATTTATCGTTTAAGATCAGCCAACGTGGACTTTCAGGAACAAGTGCCAATAAAATGAAGAAGATCAAAGAAGGTATCAAAGCTGCAGCCAACATAAAGCGCCATTGATTTTGAGTTGTAACAAACGAGAATCCTGTATTAGCAAGTGCATAATTGCTAATGAAAGCAATTAAAATACCCAAAACTATTGCCAATTGCTGCATCATCCCAAGTCGCCCTCTAAAATCAGCGGGAGCAACTTCAGAAATATAAATGGGGGCTAAAGTTGACGCCATTCCTATGGCTAATCCGCCTACAAACCGGTAAATAACCAACTGCGCGAAACTTCCGGCAATACCGCTTCCTATAGAAGCAACAACATATAAAATAGCGGTCAGTAACATCATCTTTTTTCTCCCATATTTATCTGCCAATCTCCCAGAGAAGAAAGCGCCGGGAATGCAGCCAATAGAAGCTGCAGCTACCACTAAACCAATATCAGCATTATTTAAAGAGAAATAATTTTTCAAACCCGAGATAGCGCCTGCTATAACGGCGGTATCAAAGCCAAACAAAAGACCACCTAATGCAGCGACACCCGAAATCAAAATCGTATACTTTTTCATTTATAAAAATTTGAATATTTATCTATTTTTGCGTCTCTATGCGCCAGGAAAAAACCGTAAATATTACATTTTAAATATTATATTTTTTATCTATCCACGGATAACCCCCTGCCCAATTTGGACTGCTTATTCCAATTGCATTTTCATCACCCGTGCTAATTCAATAGAGCTTTTAAGCTAGACATTTTAAAATTCAGAACAGATAGCTGCAATGAATTGTGAAATTAAATTTACAATCTATATACGCGACATCAACCTAAGCTTCAAAAAATATGGTATAATTCTGCACTTAGCCATTTTAATTAAACCTTACTTATATACTAAAAATGATTGCTCTACTTCTTTCGCAGATTGAATTTTTGGTTGAATATTTCTGCCATATTGCCATGCAACAACCGTTATCCGAATTGGATATTTTGCCCGGGGAGGAATAGCGGTCAATTTCAAAATATTTCCTTCTATTTCGGCAGGACCTTCTCTTACATAATAGTAAACAGGCAAACCAGCAGTTGACACCGCACGCAGCCTTATAAATTTATTTGTAACATTTTGATCCGAAATTTTACGAAAATTTATTTTCTGTGTTTCCCCCTCTTTTAGCCAAAAGGGAATCTTCATTAATGCCTGTTGTACTGTGTGCTTGTATTTACTATCTCCGGAATGGCTTGCTAACAGCCATACATCACCCATTCTTCTATCATAAGACAAGGATAATCTATTAAAACGAATAGCAAATGTATTCATTCCCAATTGCTCCACAGGCCCTGTAATACGTGAAAGCAAAATTGGAGAGCCGGAATCTGAATGGCTGATAAAACTTCCTGCTTTTTTATCTGTCCAAATTGTCGGATTGCCACCTGGCACTTTGTTTAGGAAAGCTCCTTCTAATTTAAAAATAAGCGATGCGTCCAATTTTGGGAATTTTAAATCGACCAACTCAAATGCTTTCGGATTGATTTTAATAAGAGAATCATTTTGCACAAAATCTACCAACTGAGGTAATTTACCACGATCTTTGGCATAACACTGCTCGGTCATTTGGGCCATTTCTTTATCAAAACACCAAAAAGCATTCTTTCTATCGCCCAAAAACTTATTGTAAGGAGCAGCCGGATCTGCAGGTAGCGTGTCCTTGCGCCATCTTTCTATAAGCCAACCTTCTTGCGGAAGAATTGGCTTCAATTTAATCTCGGAAGTTCTGGTATTAGAAGCCGGGAGCCTCTTTTCCGCAGCCTTATCTATGAACATCGACAAATAATCAATCAATTGTTTTGAAAAAGTAATGTGGGCATTCCGTGGATCCGGTATCTTTGCGATCTCTGGTTTTGGGTTTGTTTGGGGCGCGCGCAGCGCGCGCAATCTTACCCCAAAACAAGAAACCTACCCCAA
>NZ_JBNQGD010000299.1:0-2128 GCF_050436765.1 Arachidicoccus sp.
TTATTATTTAAGGCAAAGTCTTTCACAGGCTTATGCTCATCATCGTTTTCATATCGCCAATCGCGGAACAAATTCTTACCAAAACCGTCGCGTGTAGTGGCTTTTAAAAAACGCGCAGGAATGATTTGGTCTGTATCAATATTTTCCAATTCTATAGGAACGGCTGCTGATTGAATGATTTTTCTTTCAGACTGAAATTTGGCTGCACCCGCTTTATCTTTATCGTCTTTGAGACTAACTACTATACCCATTTTATATATGATTTAAAAAACGTAATACGTTGTACAAAAAATTAAATTAATTCTCTTACGTCGCTTATGACACCTGTAACTGCCGCTGCCGCTGCAGTAAGTGGACTTGCAAGCATAGTTCTTGCATTTTGTCCTTGTCTTCCTTCAAAATTCCTGTTAGAAGTGGAGACACAATATTTACCTGCTGGAATTTTATCTTCATTCATTCCTAAACAAGCACTGCATCCAGGTTGACGTAGTTGGAATCCTGCTGCTTCAAATATTTTGTCGATACCTTCTTCTTTGGCCTGTGCTTCTACTTGTTTACTGCCCGGCACAATCCATACGGTTACATCGTCTGCCTTTTGTTTCCCTTTCACAAAAGCAGCGACTTGCCGTAAATCTTCAATACGGCTGTTGGTGCAACTGCCAATGAATACATAATCCACTTTGTGGCCCTTGATCTTTTCACCGGCCTGCAGACCCATGTAAGCAATTGACTTTTCAAAAGATGGCTTATCTTTTACATTAATTTCAGAAAGTTGCGGTACGTGGCCGGTAACGCCAATGCCCATTCCCGGATTGGTACCATAGGTAATCATCGGCTCAATATCCCCGGCTTTAAAATTATATTCTTTATCAAAAGAAGCTCCCTCATCGGAATAAAGGGTTTTCCACTGGGCTAATTTTTTATCCCAATCTTCTCCTTTAGGTGCAAATTCACGACCTTTTACGTAATTGAAAGTTATTTCATCTGGAGCAATCATTCCGCATCGGGCACCCATTTCGATGCTCATATTACAAATAGTCATGCGTGCTTCCATGCTTAAGGCGCGAATGGCGGAGCCCGCAAATTCAACGGCATAGCCGGTGGCACCGCTTGCAGTGATTTGTGCTATAACGTATAAAACAATATCCTTTGAACTAACACCTTTATTTAATTCTCCGTCAACATTAATGCGCATCAATTTTGGTTTGCTCTGCAGCAAGCATTGCGTTGCCAAAACCATTTCCACTTCGCTGGTGCCAATGCCAAACGCAATGCTACCAAATGCACCGTGTGTGCTTGTGTGACTGTCTCCGCAAACATAAGTGCCGCCCGGTTGTGTGACGCCCAGTTCGGGTCCGATTACATGCACGATTCCCTGGTAGGGGTGTCCTAGTCCATATAATTCGATACCAAATTTCTCGCAATTATCTTTTAAGGTTTGTACCTGAATGCGACTCAGTTCTTCTTTAATAGGTAATTCTTGATGTAAAGTTGGAACATTGTGATCGGCAGTTGCGACCACCTGTTTAGGACGGAACACAGGAAGACCACGTTTTTCAAGCCCTTTAAAGGCTTGAGGACTGGTCACTTCGTGAATAAAATGCGTGTCAATATATAGCACGGAGGGCCCGCCCTCAATCTTTTTTATCACGTGTTTTTCCCAAATTTTATCAAATAATGTTTTAGTGCTCATGTGTTTCTTTTATTAAAGTTGTAAGATTGGAATCTTGTTCCCTATTTATTTATAAGTCAATGAGAATTTGAGCATTAAAGAGCTTAAGAAGAAGTCTCTTGTTCGTTATTGACCATTTCTCATTGCTAATCGCTGTTCTTAGGCTGCTTCTAATTCTGCCGCTAATTTTTTCAAATCCTCGTCATTCACTTCTTTTTTTGCGTCGGCAACAATTAAAAATCGATCATACAATATATCCACTTCATCTCTGGTGAAATCATGGCCTAGCTTTTTAAAACGGTAAGCGAGTGCACTTCTTCCGCTGCGTGCGGTTAAAACTATTTTAGAAATATCTGCACCTACTTCCAATGGATCAATGATTTCGTAGGTGGTTGCTTCTTTGAGAAAACCGTCTTGGTGAATGCCTGATGAATGCGCAAATGCGTTATCACCTAC
>NZ_JBNQGD010000300.1:0-10613 GCF_050436765.1 Arachidicoccus sp.
TATACCCTCATCACCCTGCTCAACTCCGGCAGCAGAAAAGCCGCGCACTAAAAAGCCCGACTGGCTGCGGGTGAAATTACCTATTGGAGAAGAATACAAGCATGTGCGTGGGTTGGTAGATCAGCATAAATTGCATACCATTTGTGAAAGTGGCAATTGCCCCAACATGGGTGAATGTTGGGGGGCAGGTACGGCGACTTTTATGATTTTAGGGAATATTTGTACGCGCAGTTGTGGATTTTGTGCTGTCGCTACCGGGAAACCGTTAGCGGTAGATTGGGACGAGCCCCAACGTGTCGCCGAAGCGATTCATTTAATGAAAGTAAAGCATGCAGTGATTACGAGCGTTGATAGAGATGAGTTGAAGGATATGGGTTCTATCATTTGGCACAATACAATCAAAGCCGTTAAAGGGTTGAATCCAAATACTACATTAGAAACGCTCATACCGGATTTTAAGGCTAACGCAGAAAATATACAACGTGTGATTGATGCTGCTCCGGATATTATTTCACATAACATTGAGACGGTGGAAAGATTGACCAGACAAGTGCGTATACAAGCTAAATATCGTCGAAGTATGGATACTTTGCGTATCTTGAAGGAAGGTGGGGTGCGCACCAAATCAGGTATTATGTTAGGTCTGGGTGAGACTAAGGAGGAAGTAATTGAAACGCTGAAAGACCTGGCCGGTGTAAAAGTAGACGTAGTAACGATTGGTCAATATTTGCAACCTACGCAAAAACATTTGTCTGTCGCTCGTTTTGTTCATCCGGACGAGTTTGCTGAGTTGCGTGAGATTGGCTATCAGCTTGGTTTTGATTATGTCGAAAGCGGCCCACTGGTACGTTCTTCTTATCATAGTGAACGCCACGTTTTGCCGGGCTATGGCCGTAATAAATGGTTGGATGAAAAAGTGGCTTCTGCTTAAATATCTATTTTATAAGCTAATTGGCTTATATTTTAAATTATTAGCTTAATAGCTTATATTTGTAAAATGATAGCCGTTTTAACTGGGGATATTATCAATTCAAGAGGACAAGAAAAGACTATTTGGCTCAATTCGCTGAAATCTGTTTTGGCGACCAAAGGTAACACCCCAAAGGATTGGGAGATATATCGGGGAGATGAGTTTCAATTGCAGCTCTCTAATGCCGAAGATGCTTTACTTACGGCATTTCAAATAAAATCACGAATAAAATCATACGAAAACATAGATGTACGTATCGCCATTGGTTTGGGTGATAAAACATTGAATGCACGCAAAATTACGGAATCCAACGGATCCGCTTTTGTCAATTCAGGAAGAAAGTTTGACGAATTAAAAAAGGAAAAATTAAGCTTGTCCATTGTTTCGGGGAACGAATTTTTTGATAAGGAAATGGACTTACTATTAAGATGGGCATTGGTAAATATTGATGGATGGACAGCTGTTTCAGCGGAAATCGTTTATCTGTTTTTAAACAACCCAGCACTTTCTCAAACCGATGTGGCGCAACGACTCAATATTCAGCAGTCGGCGGTTAGCCAGCGATTAAAGCGAGCTAATTTTGATTTGCTTATTCAATTAATTGATTTTTATAAAGAAAAAATTCGTTCCTTATGATGATCTTTGTAAAGCTTTTATTGGCACATCTTTTAGGCGATTTTGTATTGCAGCCCAACGCCTGGGTACACGAGAAGGAACGGTTAAAAGTTGGCAGTCCAAAGTTATATTTTCATGTATTGCTACATGGATTGTTGTCTTTACTTTTTATTGCCGATATGCAGTTTTACAAATGGGCGATTGTAATTGTGCTTTCGCATTTAATTATTGATTTGTCTAAGCTATATTTTCAGAAGCAAAAGAACAAAAGACAATGGTTTTGGATAGATCAACTCGCACATATTTTAATACTTATTTTTATTAGTTTGATTTGGCAAAATCAGGCTATAGATTTGACGACTTTGTGGAATAATCAAAATATTACCTTGATTACCTGCATTGTTTTATTGACCGCACCTACCGGGGTATTTATCAAAACCATTATTTCGTTTTGGACCCCTGCTTATAACAATTCTTTGGAGACTTCTTCCTTGCAAAACGCGGGGAAATATATTGGTATTTTAGAAAGGCTTTTTGTCTTTTTCTTCATCATTACGCATCATTGGGAAGGCATTGGTTTTCTGCTAGCCACCAAATCGATTTTTCGATTTGGTGATTTAAAGGAAGCACGTGATCGTAAGTTAACAGAATATGTGATGATTGGCACATTGCTGAGTTTTGGAATAGCGATGCTTACTGGTACAGCCTATTTTTTGATTGGTTAAAAGACATCTTTACCTGAATTCCTTATTTGATTATCTCAAATTTATTCTTACCTAAAAAATTACTATTTTTATAAAATGGAAAAGCAAGAAATGAATGTGGAAAATAACGATATGCTCTCTTTCGAGGACTTTAAAACTTCTGTTTTAGATGATTATAAAATAGCTGTAGAAAGTCGTGAAACAGGGTTGTTAGGAAGGAGAGAAGTATTAACCGGCAAAGCTAAATTCGGTGTTTTTGGCGACGGGAAAGAAATCGCCCAAGTAGTGGTAGCACGTTTTTTTAAGCCAGGTGATTTTCGTTCAGGGTATTATAGAGATCAGACTTTTGCTTTTGCCACAGGTATGGCGGATATTGAACAGTTTTTTGCACAAATGTATGCCGATGCAGATACCGTAAACGAACCACATAGTGGTGGGCGCAATATGGTAAGTCATTTTACTACCCCAAATGTGGACGAGAATGGAAACTGGCTTTCGCTTGTGGAAATGAAAAATACAGCATCGGATATGGCGCCAACCGCCGGGCAGATGCCACGCGCTTTGGGACTAGCTTTTGCTTCTAAGCAATTTCGCAACAATCCCGCTTTGCAGCAAGAAAAATATCGGCATCTTTCTGCGAATGGAAATGAAGTTTGTTTCGCGACAATTGGCGACGCCGCGACTTCAGAAGGACATTTTTGGGAAATTATTAATGCTGCCGGTGTATTGCAAGTTCCATTAGCTGTTTTTGTATGGGACGATGGCTATGGTATTTCTGTGCCGACTGTGAAACAAACAACCAAGGGCTCTATTTCAGAGGCTTTACGCGGTTTTCAAAAAGACGAAAATACAAATGGTATAGATATTTATGCTTTGAAAGGTTGGGATTATGCGAGTATGTGTGAAACATTGGAGACTGCTATTGATAAAATACGGACAACCCATGTACCTGCCGTTTTTCATATTCAGGAAATTACGCAGCCACAAGGGCATTCCACTTCTGGAAGTCAGGAACGTTACAAATCGCAAGCACGCCTGCAATGGGAGCGCAATTGGGATTGTATTAAGAAAATGAAAGAATGGATGGTCCAAACGGGTATTGCAAATGAAGAAGAATTGGCAAAAATACAACTCGATGCAAAACAAAAAGTAAAAGAATGTCGCAATAGAGCTTGGGCAAATTATATTAATCCTATTAAGGAGGAACGCCAAAAAGCAGTTGCTCTTGTCAATAGTATCGAGGTAAACAATAGTACGACTAAGGAAAAAATAGCCTCAGTTGTCAATGAACTTTTAGCGAATAAAGAGCCTTTGCGCAAAGATATTTTGAGCACAGTTGCGCAAGTTTTGGAGTGGGTAAATTATGATAAGACTATTGCTGCGGATTTGATGACCTACTATCAAACGAAGAAAAAAGAATGGAATGAATTATATGATAAATACCAATACGATGAGGGTGCTAAATCAGGATTAAAGGTAAAAGCAGTTGCCGCCGATATTTTGCCCAATGCAGGGCTTATAAATGGGTTTGAGATTCTAAATAAATATTTCGATCAACTGTTTGAAAATAATAGCTCAGTAATTGCCTTTGGAGAAGATTTAGGAAAAATAGGTGATGTAAATCAGGGATTTGCAGGCCTACAGGAAAAGCACGGAAGTGAGCGAATTTTCGATACCGGTATTCGTGAGTTATCTATAATGGGTAAGGGTATCGGTCTTGCTTTGCGTGGATTAAGACCAATTGCAGAAGTGCAATACCTTGATTATTTATTGTATGCATTGGAGCCTATGAGTGATGATGTGGCTTCACTTCACTATCGGACGGCTGGCAAACAAAGTTGCCCTATAATTGTACGGACACGCGGACATCGTTTGGAGGGCATGTTCCACAGTGGCTCTCCAATGGGAATGATTGTAAATGCACTTCGTGGGTTTTATGTATGTGTGCCCAGGAATATGACACAGGCGGTAGGCCTTTACAATGCGCTATTGAAATGCAATACTCCCGGTTTGATGATAGAGTGCTTAAATGGTTATCGGTTGAAAGAGAAATTACCCAGTAATCTTTTGGAGTATACTGTTGCTTTAGGAATCCCGGAAATTATTAGAGAAGGGAGTGACGTGACTATTGTTTCTTATGGTTCTGTTTTAAGAATTATACAAGAGGCAGCACAAAGACTTGCCGCAATGAATATTCACTGCGAAATTATGGATGTGCAAACTTTATTGCCTTTTGATGTGGATCATGCGATTAAAAAATCTTTGGAAAAAACCAATAGGATTGTTTTTGTAGATGAAGATGTGCCTGGTGGTGCAGCTGCTTATATGGTAAATAAAGTGATGGAAGAGCAAGGCGGGTACCGCTTTTTGGATGTCGCCCCGAGAACCATTACCGGCAAAAATCATAAGCCCGCGTATGGTAGTGATGGAGATTATTTTAGCAAACCCAATGTAGAAGAAATTATTGATGTGATAAGAGAAATGATGGCAGAATAAGTTAGTGTTATGCTATAGGGTAATAAATAATCCGCTAGCCACTTAGATTTTGAATGCAGGCAAATAGAAAACTTTCGGGGCTGTCTCACCACGGACTGTGTCCTATATTGATGTATTTTTAAGCGAAATTTTAACGTAGAATCCGCATTTTGACAGTGCCAATACGTGTATCTGTAACACTGATAATATCAAATTCATAATCTCCGATAAAAATACGTTCTTTCTGTTTAGGAATACCTTTATGCTCTTTAATAATATAACCAGAGAGTGTTTCGGATTTATTTTCTGGGAATTGAAAATTGTATTTTTCGTTCAAATATGCCAACTCTAACCTACAAGAGAATACAAATTCATTTTCGGCTACTCTTTGTTCCACCAATAAATCCTTATTCAAATCTGTCTGCGTTGTGCCAAACAATTCTGCTAAAATGTCTTCAACTGTAATTATACCTGCAGTACCTCCAAATTCATCTACAACCCACGCAATACTCTTGCGTTCCTTAGAGAAACGCGTGAGTAAATCTATTATACTCATGCTTTCCGGAACGGTAAAGATCGTTTTCAGTATTTCGCGAATAGAAAGAGGATTGGCAAAAAGGCTTTGCTGCGTTACATAGCCCAAAATATTGTCTATCGATTTTTCGTAAACAATCAATTTGCTTTGGGTATTTTTTATAAACTCTTTTTGCAAGTTATCAATAGTCGTATCGATGGGAACGCCCATAATCTCAGTGCGTGGAACCAAACACTGCCTTATCTTGATATTGGGTAAGGTGAGCGCGTTTTCAAATAAATAGGTATTCAAATCTTGGTTGCTAATACCTTCTGCATCTTTAGCTTGTTGAAACAAGTGCTCGACCTGCATACGACCAAATGGTTGTTTGTCTGGTTTTAAACGAATGTTGAATAAGTATTTAAGTATTCCGTTAGAAAAACTCAGGAACAGCTTTATAAGCTTGTTGAATAGGTTGAAAAATATACTGAAGAAAGAGAGCAAGCTATGAAATAATTTATCATTTCGGTTGAAGAAAAGCCTTGCTAAAAATCTTCCAAAGAAAACAACAAAAACGGTTGAGATAACTGTGTTGAACAAAAGCTGCAAATTTTCATTGTGAAAACTTGTCTTCTGCCAAAATACATTATTGAAGAAATCGTTGAAAAACAGACCATAAAAAACCAATGATAAGAGCGTGCCAAAAACACTGGTACCAATAAAAGAAGTAGGATTATCAGCGAAGCGTGATGACAAAATACCTTCACTTATACCCTGTTTTTTCTTTAGTTCGATATTTAATCTGTTAGCTGTCAAAAAGGCGGCTTCCATTCCTGCAAAAAACAGGATGAGCAAAAGTGTAATAATAATGCCCACTAGTGCACTTATCTGGGTCATAGGTGATGTTTAAAAATCAAAAACAATGAAGCTAAATTAATCTAAATCTTTAATTAATTGGATATCCAACCAAAAATTTAAAAAGGGCTGGCAATGGATATAGAATCTGGGTAATAATGAAATATGCAATTACCCGACATTTTTCGACATTTAGCTATTAAAAACTCATGGTGCTATCCTGCTTAATAATCCCATTATTGGTATTATTAAATGTAAATTCACTAAAGTCTTGCTTGGCCCGAAAGCCTCCTTGTCCGGGAATATAGCTATGATCTGCTTGTTTGAGTAAAGAAGGTTTGTCACTATATATTTCCTGCGTATTTTGATCCCACCATAACTCACTGGTGGTTAATGTGTCACCTTGAATGGTGGTGGCTATCACACTGTCTTTCAGTAAAACTTTACGAAGTGATTTGTAATAAACGCCATATTTAGCATATACAAAACTTGTGGGCAATCCTGTGGAATCAAAAAATGATACATGCAAAGATTTTGGGAAAGTCATACTCGTTGTATCTTTTGCTGTACTAATCATTAAAGGCGCTGTAAGTTTTCCTTTTATTTTTCCGCCGATACTCAAGTAGCTTTCGATATCAGTTGCCTCTTCTGTATTAATGCCGCGGTTGTTTAGTGCTTTTACTTCGTTGATGTCATTTTCGCAAGACATTAAAAAAAAGCAGCCAGCTAAAAAATAGCAGAATGCTCTAAAAATATTTTTTGAAGGAGGTGTCATAATTTTATGAATACATTCTTTTGGTAAACCAATGGTCACTTAGAGAAAAGCCTACGGAGAATTTAAAGAAATTTTTTGTATGGTTCTTTTTACTCCCACCTCTATCACCAATTTTTGATTGATGTGTTTACAAAACTATGTTGACTTGAGGGGCGGTTGAAATTTCTTCTCATAAATCCAAGCCCTAAAGTTATTACATTGATTTTATAATCTTTATTATTTAATGAGAAATTATCTTTACTCGTGTGAATGCCGCCAGGTCAAAGGTGACAGGTGATGGGCGAAATGTCAGGGGGCATCGAACCATCTATTGGCAACGTCTTATTCCGTTTTTGTTTAATTTCCTACTTAATCTCTCCTCCAAACGGTATTTTTAAACTTTTTTTAAAAAATTTATGCTTGCGTTTTTATCTAAGTTGGAATCAAGATTTGCACCTATAGAAAAATTGCCTATTTTTTGCGAGCGTCCGCGAATGTTGCCTGGAGTCCGCCGTTTTTCATGATAGTATATTGTTTAATTAGACAAATTCTCTTCTTGCGTATAGTTGCCGACCGTAAATATTAAAGAAACTGATAATGAGAACTATATTTTGTTTTTACGCATTTTTTTCGCTGATAAGGTATAAGCCTTTGTAGATTAAATAAGGATCGGAGAATATTTTGTTTTTGATATGTGAGGCAAAAAACGGCAAATCTCCGCCGGTGAGAAGTACGTTAAATTTATTATATTTAGTTTTATATTCATCAACAACCCCATCAATTTCTTTACTCATTCCGCCAATTACACCACTTAAGATATTTGTGCGTGTATCGTAACCAATTAATGGAAAATTCCAGTCGGGTTCAATTAAAGGAAGTTGTGCCGTGTAATGTTGTAGTGATTTTAATCGCATATTTAATCCGGGGGAGATAGCCCCCCCTAAAAACTGATTAAACTTATTAACGAAATTAAAAGTTATGCAAGAGCCTAAGCCTATAATTAAATTGTGTTGCTTAGGGAACAGGTTCACTGCACCGACGAGCATTGCCCATCTGTCTGAGCCTACGGTTCTTTCTTGCCCTGAAGGCACACTAATATCTAGATTACTGTGATAGGAGACTTTGTGAAAATGACTATTGGTAGCCAGTATTTCATCTACTTTTTCGTCATGCAAAACCACCGATGACAATATAGTTTTTTGAGGTTTTTCTTTTTCTAATAAAGTTTTGATTTCTTCAGCAGACCCGTCTAAGATAATTTCTCTTATAAAAACGCCATTTTCGAGCACTCCACATTTATAACGGCTGTTACCAAAATCGAAGCAAAGTGTTTTTTTCATTTTCTTTTGTTTACAATAATATAATGGTTCAGCAAACTTCGGGTTTTCCGTTCAATTCTAATTGAAAAACATAATCATCTTTGGAGGCGACCGTCCAATTTTAATTGTGTGTATTATAGCATACAAAATTAGTCCACTACTGCATAGTATTTTTGCATTACAATTGTAATACAATTGTAATCAACCCATTTGCAACATGACAGTTCTAAGTTTTACCATCATTATTTTTACCGGCGCGTGTTTTGCCGGGCTGATAGGATCACTTACCGGATTAGGTGGCGGTGTTATCATAATCCCTTTATTAAGCTATCTGGGTGTGGATTTACATTACGCTATAGGAACGGCATTGATTGCAGTAATAGCTACCTCTTCTGGCTCAGCTGCCGCTTATGTAAAGGAAGGTGTTACCAATATGCGTATTGGCATGTTTTTGGAAATTGCTACGACAATGGGAGCGGTGGTTGGTGCATTGCTGGTAGCCTCTAAATTAGTTCCTACAACTATAGTTGCCATTATTTTTGGGCTAATATTGATTGTGTCGGCTATTAATTCTTTGCGAAAAAAAAAGGAAATTACGGAGCTTGTTTGCAGCAAGATGGGGCAGCGTTTCAAATTGAGTGGAAGTTACCCGACGCAGGAAGGAGAAGTGAAATACGGTGTTAAAAATGTCTTTGGTGGATTCTTTATGATGATGTTTGCGGGCATTCTTTCTGGCCTACTAGGTATTGGTGCCGGCGCTATGAAAGTGATTGCTATGGATAATATCATGCATGTACCTTTTAAAGTATCAACGACCACCAGCAATTTTATGATCGGTGTTACGGCAACCGCCGGTGCATGTATTTATTTGCAAAGAGGCTATATCGCGCCTCAATTATGTATGCCTGTCGTAATTGGCGTTTTATTAGGTGCGATAGTCGGTGCAAAAATATTGTTGAAGTCAAATACGCATAAATTGCGATTGGTATTCGCTTTTATTGTATTATTGGTCGCAATCGACATGATTTATAAAGGGTTTACAGGAAATATATAAGATGAGTCAATTACACAAAATTAAAGACAAAGACATTTCGCAAATTATTGGTTACATTCTGCGATACGGGGTTTACTTATCTATGAGTGTTGCTCTAGTAGGCGGAATGCTTTATTTATACAGGCACGGCAGCGAAACAAACCTATTTCAGAATAGGCCTTTTGTTGAAAAAGACGAGAATATTGTACAATTATTTAAAAATACTTTTAAGGGAGTTACCAGTGGCCACGGATATTATATTATTGAACTAGGCATTTTGCTACTGATAGCGACGCCACTCTCTCGAGTAATCTTTTCCCTATTCGCCTTTAAATTGGAAGGGGACAGGCTGTATGTACTTATTTCATTTATCGTATTACTCATTATTATTACTAGTATCATTACCGGTTTTGGTGGATAATATTATTATATTTCAATAATTGTTCCACGGCGATTAATCAGGGCAGATGCATTTACGTAAATTTTTTTGTGTTAAATTCAATTTTTCTAAATGCAAGGCTTATCTTTGCCGAAAATTTAGGAAAGGTATGGCTTCGAAATATGTGAAACGGTTGTTCGCGTTGCTTTTCAGCGTAATTTTAACCTCATTTTCTTTTCAGGCACAAGCCGCTGAATCCAAGGAAGATGGCAGCAAAATGAATATTTCCAAGGAAATCTTTGGACATATTAGCGATTCGCATGAATGGCATCTCTTTAAAGTAGGTGAATTTGAAGCGTCTTTCCCTTTGCCGGTAATCTTATACAGCCCCACTAAAGGCTTCTCTGCATTTATGGCTTCTAGGTTTGAACATGGTGAAGTATCTTACAATGGATATTCTTTAGATAAAGATAATAAGGTCGTTGCTGCTGATGGATCAAAAGTATATGATATATCGATTACGAAAAACGTTTTGGCGATGTTGGGATCGGTGCTTCTTTTGTTCATTATCTTTATAGGTGCTGCTAAAAAATACAAGAAGAATGGTTCGGCCAAAGCGCCAAGTGGTTTTCAAAATGCGCTAGAGTCGGTCATTATCTTTGTAAGAGATGAGATCGCCGTTCCTAATTTAGGCAAAAAAGCAAATACTTTTATGCCATTGATATTGACTATATTTTTCTTTATATGGCTAGGTAATATGATGGGGCTTATCCCTGGTGGCGCCAATCTTATGGGTAATATAGCAGTAACTTGTTGTTTGGCAGTCGTAGCATTTATTGTGATGCTGTTTAGTAGTAAAAAATATTTCTGGGGTCACCTTTTCAATCCACCCGGGGTTCCTACTGCCGTGAAATTTATTTTGGTTCCAATTGAATTGATATCTTTAATTATTAATCCCATTGCATTGATGATTCGTCTCTTTTCCAATATGTTGG
>NZ_JBNQGD010000300.1:10623-14208 GCF_050436765.1 Arachidicoccus sp.
TGGCAGGACATATCGTTATCGTTTGCTTTGTATTATTGATATTTATTTTTGCAGGTCTGAATGTGTATGTTGGTGGTGGTTTTAGTGTTATTTCTGTTGCCTTATCTGTTTTTTCAATGTTAATCGAATTGTTGGTGACGGCCATTCAGGCTTATATCTTTGCTAATCTTACGGCGATTTTTATTGGCCAAATGATTGAAGATCATGGGCATACTGCAGAAGCAAATGGAATAGATCACGCACATTCAGATAAAGAGTTTTCTTTATTGTAATTATTTTTATAAACATTATTTATTTTCTTTTTTCATTTATAAAATCCATACACAATGTCTTTATTGAACACTGTAATGTTACAAGCCGATGGAATGGCTAAAGGTCTTGGAGCTGTTGGCGCTGGTGTTGCTGCACTTGGAGCTGGCGTAGGTATCGGCCAAATTGGTAAGGGTGCGGTTGAAGCAATCGCTCGTCAACCAGAAGCTTCTGGCGACATTCGTGCAAACATGATTCTTGCTGCTGCTCTTGTAGAAGGTGTTGCCTTCTTGGGTGTAATTGCAGGTATCTTGGCAATCGTACTTTAAGTACTTAAAAACCGCATTAGACGCACAGGGCTAAGATGCGGTTTTACTTTAAATTTTAAAAATTAGTTTTTAAATAAATTCACTATGGGACTTTTAACACCCGATTTTGGTCTTTTCTTTTGGACCTTATTAGCGTTTTTGCTTGTGCTTTTCATTCTAGGTAAATTCGCCTGGAAGCCGATATTGAAAATGTTGGATGAGCGTGAAAGCACTATCGCAGACAGCATTGCTACGGCCCAAAAAGCCAGAGATGAAATGGCTGCGTTAAAGAGTGAAAATGAAACTCTTTTGCAGCAGGCACGTGAAGAAAGAACAAAGATGTTGAGAGAAGCTAAAGATGCTTCGGATAAAATGATTGCAGATGCTCAATCAAAAGCAAAAAGCGAATATGAAAGAATTGTTTCAGATGCTCAGGTAGCTATCGCGCAACAAAAAAATGCTGCATTAACCGATGTTAAAAATAAAGTGGGTACTTTAGTCATTGAAGTGGCTGAAAAAGTATTGCGTAAACAATTGGCAGATAAGGCGGAACAAGAAAACTTTATCGCCGGTTTGGTGAGCGATGTAAAATTGAATTAGAATAATTAGGCAATAAATAATTTATAAATAGAAAAATGCAAAACCCACGTTTATCGGCAGTTTACGCAAAAAGTTTGGCAGATTTGGCTATTGAGCAGAAAAAGCTGGATACAATATTTAGCGATATGCAGTACATCAAGGCTGTCTGTGGTGCAAGTAGAGAGTTTGTTCAACTTTTGAAAAGCCCCATTATTTTTGCCGATAAAAAACAAGCTATCATTAATGATATTACTAAAGGTAAAGTAAGCGATATAACCGCAGCTTTCAATACTCTTTTGATTAAAAAAGGTAGGGAGGGTTACTTACCGCAGATAGCGGACGCATTTATTGAACAATACAATAAACTTAATGGAATCAACAGTGTGAAGGTTACTACTGCTGTTCCATTATCTGAAAAAAATAAGAATAATATTTTAGCTAAATTAAAAACCGAAGTTGGTTTTGATAAAGTAGAGTTAGAAACAGCTGTTGATGCGGATTTGATAGGCGGTTTTGTTTTGGAATTCAACAACAATTTAGTAGATGCAAGTATTGCCCGCGATTTACGAGACATCAAAAAGCAATTTCAGCAAAACTTGTATGTTCAAAATATAAAATAAACTTTTTTAAGAAAAAAATCACGAATCCCTTTTCGTTTAAGCAACGGAAGAAAAACAAAATAATATGGCAGAAATTAAACCGGATGAAATATCGGCGATATTAAGGCAACAACTTAGCAACTTCAACGCATCAGCGGATTTAGAGGAAGTTGGTACGGTATTGCAAGTGGGCGATGGTATCGCGCGCGTTTATGGGTTGAATAATGTTCGCTCTGGTGAACTTGTTGAATTTGAAACTGGCACAAAAGCAATTGCCCTAAATCTAGAAGAAGATAATGTGGGTGTGGTATTGATGGGCGAAAGCAAAGGTATCAAAGAAGGTGCGAAAGTACGTCGTACCGGCAGCATTGCCTCTATCAAAGTTGGTGAAGGCTTGATGGGACGGGTTATCAATATGTTGGGAGAACCCATAGATGGTAAAGGCCCTATTCAAGGAGAATTATACGAAATGCCATTGGAACGTAAAGCCCCAGGGGTTATTTATCGTGAGCCTGTAAAAGAACCATTGCAAACTGGTATCAAAGCTATCGATGCGATGATTCCTGTTGGTCGCGGACAGCGTGAATTGGTAATTGGCGACCGCCAAACTGGTAAAACGGCTATTTGTATCGATACCATTATCAATCAAAAAGAATTTTACGATGCAGGTAAACCTGTATATTGTATATATGTGGCTATTGGTCAAAAAGCATCAACCATTGCAGGTGTGATGAAAACTTTGCAAGATAATGGCGCAATGGCTTATACAACGATTGTTGCAGCCTCTGCCGCTGATCCTGCACCTCAACAATTCTATGCGCCATTTGCTGGTGCAGCTATTGGAGAATTCTTCCGTGATACTGGCCGTCCGGCATTGATTGTTTATGATGATTTATCAAAACAAGCTGTGGCCTACCGCGAAGTTTCTTTGTTGCTCCGTCGCCCGCCAGGACGTGAAGCTTATCCGGGTGATGTATTCTATTTGCACAGTCGTTTATTAGAACGTGCTGCCAAAGTTATCAATAATCAGGATGTAGTGAAAAACATGAATGATTTACCGGAATCTATTAAGCATTTAGTGAAAGGTGGTGGTTCATTAACTGCGCTTCCTATTATTGAAACGCAGGCCGGTGACGTATCTGCTTATATTCCAACTAACGTAATTTCTATTACCGACGGTCAAATATTTTTGGAAGGTAACTTGTTTAATGCAGGTATCCGTCCGGCTATCAACGTAGGTATTTCGGTGAGTCGTGTTGGTGGTAGCGCTCAGATTAAATCAATGAAAAAGGTATCGGGTACATTGAAACTAGACCAAGCACTTTACCGAGAAATGGAAGCCTTTTCTAAATTTGGTGGGGACTTAGATGCTGCTACTAAATTGGTATTGGACAAAGGTGCACGCAACGTAGAAATATTGAAACAACCGCAGTTCTCTCCACTATCCGTAGAGAAACAGGTAGCTATCATTTACTTGGGTTCTCAAGGATTGTTACGTGAAGTAGCTGTCAAAAAAGTGAAAGCTTTTGAAGAACAATTCTTTGTTGAAATGGAAAGTAAATTGCCTGAAGTTTTAGCGGAATTTAAGAAAGGTAATTTACCAGAAGATGGTGTAAAAAAGATGGTAGATTTGGCCAAAGGTATTATGCCGCAATACAAATAGAATTTGTTTAATATATTTGAAAGCATCCACAGTTACTGTGGATGCTTTTTTCATAGTGAAGTACGTATATGGCGTAATTCTAAAAGACAACGGCCATTCTTTGCCTCATATTACGCAGTTGAATGTTTGAAAGGGATAATTGGAGTCATAATTCCATAATCCTAAGAACCAAATTCAACAAGTCACA
>NZ_JBNQGD010000301.1:0-1506 GCF_050436765.1 Arachidicoccus sp.
ATGTCGGCAGCCATTTTTTTACCCCCTTCTCCACAACATTTTGACATGATCCCTTACAAGGCTTATAGAGGACTTTCACCTCCTAGAATTGCACCATGCCGGGCGCACAAAACAAAAGCCCGCTTCATAAGCAGGCCTCTGTGGTTGTGAATATTCGCTAAACAGCATAGATCAAAAACTAGATAAAGTTGTACCATTTTCTTATTCCAATTTTCCAATTGGAAGCAAAGAATACCGCATACGCCATAAAGATATATCTATTCCTCCTTTATTAGTCAATTGTGTAATTTCTTTAAAGCCTATAGCTGCAAAATGTCAAAACGCAATGATTTTCACTATGTTTTTGAGCAAATTTTAAGCATAATATTTTAAATTATGCTCTAAGCAGTATGAAGCTTTAACGTACAATTGTGGCAATACGCTTTCTGGTCTGAACAAAAGTAAAGAAATTTTTCATTTATTGATATTTTTATTTATTTTTTCAATTTTGATGCGCGGTTAGTGTCCTCAAAAAAATCATTTAATAAAAAAATTATGTTTTAATTTTTTGCTGATTTAACTTTAACCATAATTATGAGGACAAAAGAATCCGTAAAGAAAGAAGCTAATAAAAATGATATTTTCGTAAAAGGCGCTCGTACACACAACCTAAAAGATATCTCCGTGGTCTTTCCACGTAATAAACTTATTGTAGTTACCGGCGTATCTGGCAGTGGAAAATCATCCCTTACCATAGATACACTTTTTGCTGAAGGGCAACGCAGATATGCTGAAAGTCTAAATGCCTATGTACGCCAATTTATGGCGCGAATGAATAAGCCAGATGTAGATTATATCAAGGGACTTTGCCCAGCTATTGCCATTGAACAAAAAGTTACAACACGCACCCCCCGAAGTACCGTGGGTAGTATGACGGAAATTTATGATTACCTGCGCTTGTTGTATGCGCGTGTCGGAGTCACGATTTCACCGGTTAGTGGGAAAGAAGTCAAAAAACAAGATGTCGGCGATGTTTTAAAAGCCATCAATTCGGTGCATGAACAATCGAAGATTTACATTCTTACAAAGTTTAAACAAAACAACCGTAGAGATATCGCTGAAGAGCTTCAAATACTTGTACAGAAAGGATTTTCAAGAATAATATTTCTTCAAAAATCTACCGAATTAATGCAGATAGAAGATTTGTTAGCGGAAGAGAAGAAAGATTTAAAAAAAAGATTCAATAAAGTTGATGTATATGTTTTGATCGATAGAGTAATTAAAAAAGATTTCACGCAGGAGGATATCCATCGGCTCACAGATTCTATTTCGACTGCTTTTTATGAGGGCGAAGGTGAAATGCAAATACTAATTGATGAATCGGCAATAACGACATTCAGCAATAAATTTGAATTAGACGGAATTCTTTTCGAGGAACCTGTCCCCAATTTATTCTCTTTCAACAATCCTTTCGGTGCTTGCCCTACCTGCGAAGGTTTTGGACAGGTATTGGGCATCGATAAAGAA
>NZ_JBNQGD010000302.1:0-7767 GCF_050436765.1 Arachidicoccus sp.
TATCGTAAGCAAAAATATCAGTATTCGTGCTTTGTGCGTAGGCGGTACCAAATTCCTTTTTGGTCACATAAATTATTTTTTTGCTATCCGGCGACCAGATAAAATCTTCATCGCCACCAAAAGGCTGTTGCGGACAGAAGTAGGGCTGGTCGGGCATTATATCTTTTTTCATTCCTGCTTTCCCATTTTCGTAGGGTGCGAAAAACACATGACTAAAACTGCCATCAAACCATTTATCCCAGTGCCGGTAATTGAGCGAAGTATATACTTGGCCGGAGGTTTTGTCTAAATCGGGGAAAATATCTTTACCCATTACCTTGTCCAATTTTACTTCGTCATTGCTTAAAATATACTTTCCATCAGGCGAAATACGGTCATTGGCCAATGCAGCATCCTTATCTTCGAGCTCGGTAGCAGTGCCGCCAGTAAGAGGAATCTGATAGGTTTTTGTATCTAATTTATTCTCTTTTATATTAGGGGTGGAAACTTTGTACACTAGAGATTTGCCGTCCTTAGAAATGCCTAGGGCACTTACTCTGCCGAGTTGTAGTAATTGTTCGGGATTAAGGTTTTGCTGTGCGTTGGCTTGTAGCATAGTAAATGCGGCTAAAGTGAAGAATATTTTTTTCATTCGAATTCTTTTATGGCTTTTGAAAATCAAATTATAGGAACAAATGTAATTAAAGTAAAATAGACTTCGGTGAAAAGCAATTGATAATCAATAAGGATAATTGATAATTTAAACCCTTTACAACGTTTGCTTTTGTCTTTTCTGTTTTGAATTTACTAACTTTGCTCTCCAATAAAAATGTACAAATCGAATGTCTAACGAAAAAAACCCAATGCCTGGCAATCAGCTGAACATTGAAATTAATGAAGAAATCGCTGAAGGTACTTATGCCAATCTTGCCATTATTACCCATAGCCACGCAGAATTTATTGTAGATTTTGTAAATGTAATGCCCGGTACGCCAAAAAGCAAAGTAAAGTCGCGTATTATTCTTACACCGATGCATGCCAAGCGCTTTATGCGCGCGTTGGTGGAAAACATTGAACGTTACGAATCAGAAAACGGCAATATTCAAGATATGGAAGAAATAGAAATTCCCCTGAATTTTGGTGGCCCCACTGCGCAAGCGTAGTAGGAGCAAACCTGCGAAACGAGTGATGGGGTCCAACTAAGTATTAATGATTAACTGATAAATAATTAAGAAATGAGCATCGGATATTTTGATTACCCAAAGCCAGCAAATGAAACGGTTTTAAGCTATAAACCCGGATCTGTTGAAAGGGTCGCGTTAAAAAGAGCCCTGGCAGAGGCGAAAAAGAAACAAATAGAAGTGCCAATGTATATTGGTGGTAAGATCGTAAAAACTGGAAATAAAGTAAGCATACATCCACCACATGAACTAAATCATGTATTAGGTTATTTTCATCGTGGAGAACAAAAGCATATACATCAGGCAATTGATGCTGCTTTAAAGGCAAAAAATAGTTGGGAAGCAATGCCCTGGGAAGATCGTGCACATATCTTCTTAAAGGCTGCTGATTTGATTTCCGAGAAATATCGTGCGCAATTAAATGCCGCAACGATGCTTTGTCAAAGCAAAAATGCTTATCAGGCAGAAATTGATAGTGCTTGTGAACTGATAGACTTCTTACGTTTTAATGTACATTTCTTAAGTGAGATCTACCGACAACAACCCGCTTCCGCTCCCGGCGTACACAATCGTACAGAATGGCGTTCACTGGAAGGCTTTGTTGTAGCAATTACACCTTTTAATTTTTCCGCAATAGCTGGAAATTTACCTTCAAGCGCAGCCCTTTGTGGCAATGTCGTTGTCTGGAAAGCGGCTGACACACAGATTTATAGTGCACAGCTGATTATGCGCATTTTTAAAGAAGCGGGATTGCCTGATGGCGTTATCAATCTTATTCATGTAGATGGGCCTGTTTTTGGTAAAGTTTGTTTCAGCCATCCGGACTTTGCAGGAATTCATTTTACCGGTTCTTCTAAGGTATTTAATACCATTTGGAAGACCATAGGTGAGAATATTTCTACGTATAAATCTTATCCGCGCATTGTGGGTGAAACCGGGGGAAAAGATTTTGTAATGGTACACAAGTCTGCCGATGTCGATGTGGTGGTTACCGCTCTTGCCCGCGGTGCATTTGAATACCAAGGTCAAAAATGTTCTGCTGCTTCTCGTGCCTATATTCCTTCAAATATAGCGGACAAAGTAAAAGAGAAATTGGTCGCGATGGTAAAGACTTTTAAAATAGGTACAGTAGAAAATTTCAGCAATTATATCAACGCGGTCGTCGACGAAAAAAGCTTTGATAAGATTGCAAAATATATTGCTAACGCAAAAAAGGATAAAAAAGCCAGTATACTTGTTGGCGGAGGCTGTGACAAATCTGAAGGCTATTTTGTAGAACCTACGGTAATAGAAGCAAAAGATCCGAAATATGTGACGATGTGTGAAGAGGTATTTGGGCCGGTATTAACCATTTATGTGTACGATGCTGACAAGTTTGAACAAACCATGGATTTATTGGACAAGACTTCTCCTTATGCTTTAACAGGTTCTATCATTTCTAAGGATCGCGCGGCAATTGCATTAGCTACCGAAAAATTGCGTCATTCATCAGGTAATTTTTATATCAATGACAAGCCTACCGGAGCTGTTGTTGGTCAACAGCCTTTTGGCGGCGCTCGTGCGTCTGGAACCAATGATAAAGCGGGAAGTGCGTTGAATCTTTATCGCTGGTTAAGTGCAAGGAGTATTAAAGAGACGTTTAATCCACCGACGGATTATATTTACCCGTTTCTTTCGGAAGATTAGTGCACCAAATAATCTTATTGGCTAATTAGCCAATAAGTTATATTTTTGCGCGATTAAAATTCATAAATTAATTATATAATCATAAGAAGTAGTTATGCGACAAATAGCCTTTCGTGAAGCGTTGCGTGAAGCAATGAATGAGGAAATGAGAAGAGATGAACGCGTTTTTTTAATGGGAGAAGAGGTTGCTGAATATAACGGTGCCTACAAAGTAAGTCAGGGACTGTTGGCGGAATTTGGCCCTAAGCGCGTAATTGATACCCCCATTTCTGAACTGGGTTTTACAGGTGTTGCCGTAGGTGCAGCGCAAAACGGCTTGTTGCCAATTGTTGAATTTATGACTTGGAACTTCGCTGTGTTGGCACTGGATCAAATTTTAAATACGGCCTCTAAAATGCAGGCGATGAGCGGCGGACAAATTGGTTGTCCGATCGTGCTTCGTGGAGCAAATGGAAGTGCAGGACAATTAGGCGCACAGCACTCCACCGCTTTTGAATCAATGTATGCGAATATACCGGGGATTAAAGTGGTGTCGGTTTCAAATGGTTACGATGCGAAAGGTCTGTTGAAGCAAGCAATTCGTTATGAAAAAGATCCTATCATCTTTATGGAAAGTGAAGTGATGTATGGTGAAAAATTTGAGGTGCCTGAAGAAGAATATTATATTGAAATTGGTAAAGCGGATATTAAAAAAGCCGGGAAAGATGTAACTATTGTGTCTTTCAACAAGATGATGAAAGTCGCATTGGGCGCAGCCGCTGAACTGGAAAAAGAAGGAATTAGCGCTGAAGTTATTGATTTACGTACCATTCGTCCATTAGATGTACATACCATTTTGGAAAGTGTGAAGAAAACAAATCGATTGGTAATAGTGGAAGAACAGTGGCCATTTGCGTCAGTAAGTACCGAAATTACCTACTGCATTCAAAAAGATGGTTTTGATTATTTAGATGCGCCTATTCGCCGTATTACCAGTGCCGATGCACCAATGCACTATTCGCCAACGTTGGTAGATGCTTATTTGCCTAATATTGAGAGGACAGTAAAATTGGTAAAAGAGGTAATGTATATGAAAAAGTAATCTGACTTTTTCTGAAAAATAAAAAAGGTTATTCTTATAAAAATGCACCCCAATAGTTCAATAAAACTTTGGGGTGCATTTTTAGTTTGGCAAGCAATCGAAGTGCACAGGTTAATGCGCCATCAAATATAGACTATCGCCGCTAATTAAAGAAACTTTATAGGAAATATCTACTGCATTCTTATTGTTAGGAACTTTTATGGTTGCCGTTTTTCCGGCTCCGATATTCGCTGCCTCAAGCGTTTCTCCGGTGATTGTATTCCCGTTGGCATCTAAATATTTCACATCCACCACGGCAATGTTTAACGTTTGAGTACTGATATTTTTTATCCTGATTTTTATATTTCTAATTTCTTTATTGGGGACTTTATTTAAAGATAATGCAACAAAATCGTTAATTGATTTACCTTTCTTCGCACTTATTTTTCTTTCATGAGCCTTGGCAGGCTTGATGACCTCCTTCTCGCGTTTAGTGATTTGTGCGGTTGTTTTTTCGATAGACGGTTCCTCTTTGGGGACTATAATCTTTTTACTATTTTGGACAGAATCTTCCAGTTGCGGCTTGGCAGTTGCCACTGCATCTAATTCATTAGCGGTGTCTATTTGTGTAAGTGAAGAATCCTGATTGCCGGATTTCTTGCTACTATCAATTAAATGAGATGCCTTAGGTGTTTTATCTTTAGGTGTTTTTATTGTTGCAGGTCCAGTTGTGGCAATTCTATTGTTGCTGCTGTCGTTCGCTACATAGACTGGCGGAGCAGATAAACTGGACGAATTCGTAAATTTTTTATAGGCGAAAAAGGCAAGTACACCAATAACGGCTAAAATTGATAACGGGATAATTACCTCTTTCTTGAAATTAGCGCCTGCATCAGACACTTTTTTTTGCTTTTTTATGGCTTGAACTTTCCTTTCCTTTTTTTCGAGATGGGGGGCTGCATCAATATGCTGCACCGAGGCCTTCACTGAAGTGTGTGGCTTTTTAGCTGCATCTTCTACATCGTCGACAGCCGCGTTGCGATTTCTTGGCACCGCAGAAGGAACTCTTTTAAATGGGGCGGTAGGCGTCCCCTTGTCGGAACCTGATGGGTTAATATGTGTGTCTTTGGATTCCTTTATCTCAATAACTTCTTTGTTGGCGGTAATTTTAAATTTAGGTTTGGGGAAATTTGTAGTAAACTCTTTAAACTCGCTAAAAACAGTCGGTGCATGCCATTGGTCTTCCCCCTCCAGTTTTAACTGGTCAGAGGGCAGTAAACCCTGTTTGATAATTTCTTCGTTTGAAAATGGGCCGGATTCTATATTGTTTCTTAGCAAACGGTATAACATCGTTGCATTATTAATATTTGCTCTAAAATAAGATTAAAAATTCAAGCTTTACGAATATTTGAAGGAAATATTTTACCAGTTCACTAATAAAATATCTGCGTATCTTTTAAGGGATTTAGCAATTATTTTGCCATTTTAAATATTTGAAAAAAATATTTAGTTTTTTATGCGTCCATTCCTTAAAAAATGAATGTTTTTTGGCGCTAAAGACGTAACTTTGGAATTCATTGCGCTGCAATATTTGTAGTAAGATTTTTAAATAATTTATGGAAGAAAATAAGAGTTTATTGCCCGATGAAACGGGAGACCACGACCGGATAATTCCGGTGAGTATAGAGACTGAAATGAAAACTGCTTACATCGACTATTCGATGAGTGTGATTGTTGGTCGAGCTTTACCTGATGTGCGTGATGGTTTTAAACCGGTGCACCGCCGCGTACTTTATGGTATGAATGAATTGAGCAACTTTAGCAACAAACCTTATAAAAAGTCTGCGCGTATTGTCGGGGAAGTTATGGGTAAATACCACCCCCATGGGGACTCCTCCATTTATTTCACTGTTGTTCGTATGGCGCAAGAATTTACGATGCGTTATAAGTTGGTCGATGGACAGGGTAACTTTGGTACACAAGATGGGGATTCGCCTGCTGCCATGCGTTATACAGAAATACGTCTGGAAAAGATTGCGGAAGCAATGCTTGAAGATATTGAGAAAGATACAGTTGATTTTCAACTTAATTTTGACGACTCATTAAAAGAACCACAAGTTCTGCCGACACGTATTCCTCAATTGTTGTTAAATGGTTCAAGCGGTATTGCTGTGGGTATGGCCACCAATATGATGCCGCATAATCTGAGTGAAGTGATAGATGGTTGCATCGCCTATATCGACAATAAAGAAATTGGTATTGAAGAGTTAATGCACCACGTAAAGGCGCCGGACTTTCCAACCGGGGGTGTTATTTTTGGAATGGATGGTGTGAAGCAAGCCATGATGACGGGGCGAGGCAGGGTAATGGTTCGTGGTAAATGTCACGTGGAAACAAAGGATTCGGGTCGTGAAAAAATTGTTATTACCGAAGTTCCTTATCAGGTAGGACTCGATGCGCTTACCGATAAAATAGGCCAGTTGGCTACGAATAAAATTATTGATGGTATAGCTTATGTTAATAATGAAACCAGTAAACGCGGTGGTATACGCATAGTTGTCGAATTGAAGCGGGACGCCGTGGCCAATGTCATTATTAATCAATTATATAAATATTCTGAGCTTCAGACCAGTTTTGGTATCAATAATGTTGCCATCAGTAAAGGTCGTCCGCGCACACTTAATTTAAAACAGTTAATAAGTGAGTTTGTTGAATTTAGGATGGACGTGGTCATACGTCGTTCAAGATTTGAATTACGCAAAGCGCAGGAACGTGAGCATTTGTTAAAGGGCTATTTAATTGCTTTAGATAATCTCGATGAAGTTATCCGTATTATCCGCTCTTCTACTAATCCGGAAGAAGCAAAAGAAAATCTGATAGCTGCTCAATTAAAATTGAAGAACTCTCAAATTATTCAATTGCTTGGCGAGGTAGCTGCTAATGAGTTTTTGGATGAAATACAGGCGAAAGCTATTTTGGAAATGCGTTTGCAGCGCTTAACCGGAATGGAACGTGATAAGATTCAGGATGAATACAATGAGTTGATGAAAACTATTGGAAGGCTCAATGAGTTGCTAGCCAATGAGGGATTACGCTATGATTTAATTAAAGAAGAATTACTGGAGGTAAAGACCAAGTTTGGAGATGAGCGCCGTAGCATTATCGAATACAATGCCGATGATATCAGTATAGAAGATTTAATTGAACAGGAAGATGTAGTGATCACTATTTCTCACTTGGGTTATATTAAAAGAACTTCGGCTACCGAATATCGCCAACAAAAGCGCGGTGGACGAGGCGGAAAGGGTGCTGCAACGCGTAACGAAGATTATGTGGAACATTTATTTATAGCGTCTACCCACGATACTATGATGTTCTTTACAGAAAAAGGGCGTTTGTTCTGGATGAAAGTTTATGAAATACCGGAGGGAGAAAAAAATACCAAAGGTCGCGCTATTCAAAACCTTATGCAGATTCCTGGAGATGATAAGGTAAGAACCTTTATCAAGGTTAAGAAACTAACAGATGAAGAATATATTAACAATCACTTTGTTGTGTTATGTACGCGCAAAGGAATTATCAAGAAGACGGCATTAAAAGAATTCAGTCGCCCACGTGCTAACGGTGTAAATGCGATAACTATTAACGAGGGGGATCAGCTATTGGAAGCTATCGTAACCGACGGTAAAAACGAAATAATGCTTGCGATAAAAAGCGGCCGTGCAATTCGTTTCCCGGAAGCGAAAGTGCGTCCAACGGGTCGAGGGGCCATCGGAGTTACAGGAATTGAGGTCGATGAGCATAACGATGAGGTAATTGGTATGATTGCTGTACATAAAGAAGACGCAGAACGTACGATTT
>NZ_JBNQGD010000302.1:7777-38432 GCF_050436765.1 Arachidicoccus sp.
GTGGTGAGTGAAAAAGGTTATGGCAAACGCACCAGACTTACAGATGAAGACGGCGAAGATATATATAGAATTACCAATCGTGGAGGCAAGGGGGTAAAAACAATTAACGTCACGGAAAAAACTGGCAAGCTTGTTGGTATAATGGATGTTACTGAAAAACATGATTTAATTATTACTTGTAAATCCGGTATTACTCTTCGGACAGGTATTGCAAACATTAAAGAATCTGGGCGCAATACGCAGGGGGTAATTTTAATCCGTTTGGATGATGGTGATGAAATAGCGGCAATATCTAAAATTGAAGAACAGGAAGAGGAGGAAACTAGTGAAGTTATAGCGCAGCAGGATGCTCAGGACAGTCAGGTTCCAGATGATTCAACAGACAACCATACTTCTGAAGAAGATGTTAAAGAAGAGGAAGTTTAATTAACAAAAATAATAAACAACAAAAACAAATAGAAATGAAAAAGATTGTTCTTTCCTTGCTTATGGTGAGCATTGTTGCGGCTTCTTTTGCACAGCGGCATAACCGTCGAGATAAAAATAAGGATGAGGATTCTAAAACGGAAAAAGTTAAATCTGAAAAATTTGATAAAGCCAAGTTGGAATTGATTTTGGCCCAAAAAAAATATGAAGATGCTAAAACCATGATTGATGGTGTTTTAGCTGATCCTAAAAATCAGGATAATAAAGAAGCATTGACTTATAAAGCTACTATTTATGCAGATATATACAATGATAGTACCTTAAGAAGTAAATACCCTGATGCTATTCAAGTTGCCAGTAACACATTGAACCAGCTTCAATCAACCACTTCGGATACCGCTGCCTTTAATAAGCTAATGAGACAGGATTTAGGCATTAATGCTATTTCCGCGGTTTACTCAAATGCATTTAATGAGGGTAAAGACGCATTTGGGAAGAGCCAATGGGATACAGCTTACCACGAATTTAAAACAGCTGCTCATTGGGCTAATTTTATTACTCAAAATGGGTTTAGCCAAAACCCGGATAGAAATGCAATAGATACTTTTACTGTTTTATATGTTGGATTTGCGGCGCAGAATGCTTCCGGATATATTGATTCAAGTGCCAGTTTTGCAAAGCCCGCCATGGCCGATTCTGCCATGGAAATTTATACAATGCTCGCTGACAGAAATATTGCTATCCCCGATATGGCCGCTATGTATCAGTTTATGATAGAATATTATCAGGCTAAAAAAGACCACGCGAATGCGACTAAATATATTGCTCTAGCTAAGAAATATTATCCGACTCAATTGCCCCTTTGGTCACAATTAGAAACAAAACAGATGCTTGCTGGTGGCGATTTTGATCAGGTTATGCAGAATTATAAGACTAAAGACGCCGCGGGAACATTGACCGAGGTTCAATACATAGAACTTGGTGAAACATTGGCCAAAGCACAAAGAGAAATCAAAGATAGTGCTAAGGCTAAAGAGGCAAACGCTCTTGCAATAGATGCTTATCAAAAAGCATTTGCAAAAAATCCAAATGGTATTTACGCATTCAATTCCGGGGTTTTATATTATGCGGAATATAGTAAGTTGGATGATGAATTTTATAAAAATAGAGGAGAAGGTGCTGCTCTTAAAGCAAAAAGGGCTGTAATTGAAAAAGCAGAAATGCCGCTTGCAGATAGTTCTATCATCTGGTTGACGAAGGCTTATGAAATTTTATCTGCTAAAACAAATAGAGAGAAATCTGAAACGATATCATTAAATCGTGCAGTAGATATTATTGCAAATCTGTATAGCTGGAAAATGGATAAGGCAAGAGGTCAGGATACAGCAGCTTATGATAAAGCTGAAACAGGATTCAAGAAATTTGATGCTTTGCACAATTCATTTCAATAAAAGAAATTCAATAAAAGACTAAAAAAGGAAAGCCAAAAATGCTTTCCTTTTTTGCTATATTTTCTTTCCACATTTATTTCACGGGAACATCTTCCATAAATTTCAATAATTGGGCCATCGCTTTTTTTCGGTGACTAAATAAATTTTTTTCTTCCGTATTCATTTGCGCAAAAGTCAATGAGCTTCCATCGGGGATAAAAACGGGATCATAACCAAAACCCAAATAGCCTGTTTTTTCTTGAGTTATTTTGCCTTTGCAAATGCCTTCAAACCAATATTCCTTCTCGTCCCAAATTAATGAAATAATCGTTTTAAAATAGGCATTACGGTTGTCGTTGCCTTTCAGATTGTGTAATAATTTTTCTATATTTTTTTCATCATTGGCAGGTTCACCTGCATACCGGGCACTTTTTACACCTGGCTCGCCATGAAGTGCATCGACTATCAAACCTGTATCTTCACTAAAGCAGTTCTGGTGTGTAAGGTTGAAAATTGTGCGGGATTTCTCTGATGCATTTTCTTTTAAGCTATCATGAGGCTCTGGTATCTCAATTTCAATTCCCGCTTCCCGGAGAGATGTTACTTCAATATGGGAAGGGAGGATCTTTTTTATTTCCTTTACTTTATTGGGGTTATTCGTTGCGAAAATGAGTTGCATAACACTATTAATTCTTGTTAAATATTAAAACATTTCTTTAAGCAAATCCAAAGCTTACCTTTTTCCGCTTTAGCCTCAGCTCCTTGTTTCATCATTGTTTCGAGTTGGGACGAAAACACAAGATGGCAACCTTGGTATAGAATATCCTGGTATAGATTTGGCTGAATTGCCAGAGAAACTTGCTGAGGTGTAGTACCTAAGAATAATACATATTTACTGCCTAATATATTTTTTATTTCCTCGAAATCAGTCGCCGTTTTGGCGATATTGACAATCGCTACGTCTTCAAGGCTGAATTTACAGGCAGATAAAATAGTACTTAAAAATGCTAATGTGTTATCCTCGATAAATACATTTGTAGCGTCTTCTACAACAATGGTGATATTTTTCGCATTATTGCCAAACCACCATTTTTTTCCCTGATTTGAAAATGTATTTTTAGATGTATTAATTTCTTTATCTTTGAGCAACGGTTTTGAGGCAGGTGCAAGTGTTTTATCTGGCAGCATAACAACCAAATTATCTTTATAAAGTTGGGCTATAATGAAGTCGGGTAATTGTGTATCCATCAAAAAAATTGTTATAAACTATTGGTCAAATATACATTTTAAAATCAGAATTTATGAGTGGGGATTTCACTATTAAGCTAAACAAGGCGGCAGGTAGCCGTTTATCCGGAGTTGAATTAAAAAATATTCCTTTTGGTAAAGTTTTTACGGATCATATGTTGGTTGCCGACTACGTCGATGGCAAATGGCAGAACGTAGAAATCAAGCCTTATCAACCTTTGACTTTTGAACCATCTTTAGCGGCAATACATTATGGGCAATCGATTTTTGAAGGTATAAAAGCCTATAGGAACGCAAATGAGGAGGCTGTAATTTTCAGGCCATTGGATAATTTTGAAAGATTTAATCAATCTGCAGTGCGCATGCAGATGCCTGAAGTTCCTAAAGAGATTTTCATGGATGGAATGAAGCAACTAATTTCTCTTGATAAGGATTGGATTCCCACGATGGAAAACCATTCCTTATATATTAGGCCTTTTATGTTTGCTACTGATACCTTTATAGGTGTACGTCCTTCAGCTACCTATAAGTTTATGATTATTCTTAGCCCAACAGGTCCATATTACGGTAAGCCGATGCGCATTGCCGTTGAAGAAACATATACACGTGCTGCTCCGGGTGGAGTGGGGCAGGCAAAAAATGCAGGGAACTATGGGGGAAGCCTGAAGCCAGCCGAAGATGCGCGTTTAAATGGATATGATCAGGTATTATGGACAGACGCATTTGAACACAAATGGTTACAAGAAGTGGGGACTATGAATGTATTTTTCGTATTTAAAAATGCCGTTGTTACTCCGTCCTTGGACGAAGGGACCATTTTAGATGGCGTTACGCGTAAAAGTTCCATCGTGGTATTGAGAGAAATGGGGCTGAATGTAGAGGAAAGAAGAATCAGTATTGATGAGCTGATTGAAGCCTACAAAAAGGGAGAGCTGATAGAAGCCTTTGGTACAGGAACGGCAGCTACTATTTCGTTAATTAAAGAATTGGCCTATAAAGGTGAGCATCTTGCCTTTAATCCGGAAAATAATCAAGTATCCAGGGAATTGAACCAACGATTAACCGCTATTCGCCTTGGTCAGACGGAAGATAAACATGGCTGGATTGAGAAAGTATAGCCTGAACTGTGTTTACAAAGCCACTTTATTGACCGATAAAGTGGTTTTTTTACCTTTTCAAGCAGCTGAATTATATTTGGAAATTTATCTGTCCACAGGTGTGGATATTACCTGCCAAATAATTATTTAGCAAAATTTTGAAAAATGTGAATAATATACTTACCTTTGCAGTCCGTAAAAAAACATTAAGTATTTAGAATGCCTACAATACAACAATTAGTAAGAAAAGGCCGCGAGACAATCAAGGCAAAAAGTAAATCAAGGGCGTTAGACGCTTGCCCGCAACGTCGTGGCGTATGTACCCGTGTATATACTACAACTCCCAAAAAACCGAATTCGGCTTTGCGTAAAGTTGCGAAAGTTCGTTTGACTAACAAAATTGAGGTTATCGCTTATATTCCAGGTGAAGGACATAACTTGCAAGAACACTCTATCGTGTTGATTCGCGGAGGTCGTGTGAAAGATTTGCCAGGTGTACGTTATCACATTGTGCGTGGTAGCTTGGATACTGCCGGTGTAAAAGGCCGTAAACAAAGTCGCTCTAAATATGGCGCAAAGAAAGAAAAAGCAAAAAAATAATTGATTTAATTCGCAGATAAAAAAATGAGAAAATCACAAGCTAAAAAAATACCATTAGCACCGGACGCACGTTTCAACGATACGCTGGTTACCCGTTTTGTAAATAACTTAATGTGGAGTGGTAAAAAGAGTACCGCTATCACTATATTTTATGATGCAGTAGATAAAGTATCTAAAATAACTGGTGAAGATGGTTACGAAATTTGGAAAAGAGCATTAGCAAACGTTACCCCTTCTGTAGAAGTACGTAGCCGTAGAATTGGTGGATCTACTTTCCAAATTCCAATTGAGGTTCGTGCTGATCGTAAAACTTCTTTAAGCATTAAATGGCTGGTACGTTATAGCAGAGAAAGAAATGGTAAGACAATGGCTGATAAATTAGCAAATGAAATTATTTCTGCAAGCAAAGGTGAAGGTGCTGCTTTCAAAAAGAAAGAAGATACACACCGTATGGCTGATGCAAATAAAGCATTTTCGCATTTTAGAGTATAATCTTGATACGATTAGAAATTATATGATCGCCTCCAATTGGAGGCGATTTTTTTATAACAAATCCTGGCACCCACCGATCGGCAAGAGGTCCATGTTTACAAAAAAATAAAAGACAGCATATCCGGCAATCCAGCAGGCGGTATTGATTTGCCCCTAGCAAAGCTCTAATAGATTTTTCCCATTTGTAAGAACGTTTAGCCGCTGCATTATAGGTTTTTGACATTGAAAGCTAATTGTGGAAAATTGAAAGATGGAAAAGACAATGCGAGAGCTTACATTTGCATTTTCATTCAGTTTCAGAAGAAGGCACATTTGAAATGAATCTTTAGATGAATTCTCCAAAATGCTGCCGCAAATAAATATTTATGCAAAAGAAAATTCAATCGGCGTTAATCTCTGTTTTTTACAAAGATGGGCTTGAGCCATTAGTGAAAACATTAAATGAGCAAAAGGTAACCATTTATTCTACCGGTGGTACACAAAAATTTATTGAGGATTTGGGTATTAAATGTGTGCCCGTTGAAAGTTTAACCTCTTATCCTTCTATTTTAGGAGGCCGTGTTAAAACACTTCATCCTTCGGTGTTTGGCGGAATTTTGGGTAGAAGAGATAATGCGCAGGATATGCAGGAGATGAAAGATTTTAATATTCCTGAAATAGACTTGGTAATTGTAGATTTATATCCTTTTGAAGAAACCCTAAAACAAACCAAAGAAGAAAAACTAATCATTGAAAAAATTGATATTGGTGGGCCGTCTATGATCCGTGCTGCAGGGAAAAATTGTAAAGATCTGGTAGTTATCGCTGATAGAGAAGACTACGCAAGATTAGTGGAGTTATTAGAATCTCAAAATGGTGAGACTAGTTTTGAGCAACGAAAAACCTTCGCTGCTAAAGCTTTTGAAGTTGCGATGAATTATGATATTGCGATCAATAATTATTTCAATGGTACTATTTTGCAACCGTTGAAAAACAAAAAAACGATGCGATATGGAGAGAATCCACATCAACAAGGTAGTTTCTTTGGGGATTTGACGGAGGTATTTACCCAAGTCAATGGTAAGGAACTTTCTTATAATAATATTGTAGATATAGACGGTGCTGTTCAATTGGCGACAGAATTCACAGAAGAGCAGGAGGCGATGTTTGCCATATTTAAGCATACCAATGTTTGTGGCATTGCCATCAGAAAGACACTAAAAGAGGCTTGGGACGCAGCTTTAGCCGGTGATCCAGAAAGTGCTTTTGGTGGCGTTATTATCACCAATAAAACCGTTGATGAAGCGACTGCTGAGGCTATTAGCGAGCTATTCTTTGAGGTATTGATTGCGCCCTCTTTTGACGAAGATGCGTTGGCCATTCTGAAATTGAAGAAAAACCGTATTATTTTGCAAATTAAAGAGAATGCGCCTCTTGCTACAACTTCTTTCAAATCTGTATTAAATGGTACGCTAGTTCAAGAAATAGATAAAGGTAACTTTGAACAGTGGAAAGAAGTAGGTGGCCGTGAAACCACTCAGGCTGAACGTGGTGATCTGACATTTGCTAATCTTGTTTGTAAGCACTTAAAAAGCAATGCTATTGCATTAATTAAGGATAAACAATTGATTGGGAAAGGCTGCGGACAGACCAGTCGTGTGGACGCTTTGCGTCACGCTATTGAGAAAGCCGGCCAGTTTAGCTTCGAATTGAAGGGAGCCGTACTTGCTTCCGACGCCTTCTTTCCATTTGATGATTGTGTAAAATTGGCACATAACGAGGGGATTGAGGCATTTATTCAACCGGGCGGTTCTATTCGCGATAAAGATAGTATAGCCTATTGTGTTGAGCATAAGTTGGCGATGGTAATTACCGGACAGCGACACTTTAAGCATTAGTGAAATGCTATGCATATAGGAATTAATGGCAGGGAGATATTTCAAGGCTCCCACATTATAAAAAAATCCGCACTAAGCGGATTTTTTTATAATCTAAAGAGGTACAACTACATTTTTAATGTACCAGTACTTTATCGTGTAGTTGCTTTGCCAGTACCATTTATCGTTTTGCCGGTAGTTTTTCCTACTTTATTGCCAATGGTAGCAAAGAAAAGAATGAATGCATAACAAGGTACCAAAAGCCAAAAAGCATTTTGAAAGCCAATGGAGGTCTCACCCAGTTTAGCCCAAACCCACGGTAATATGGCGCCTCCACCGATACCCATAATTAAGAAGGCGGAGCCTAATTTTAGATATTTACCCAACCCATCAATTGTCAAAGGCCAGATAGCAGGCCACATAGGTGCATTGGCGAAACCCAGCAATGCCAAGCATAAAATGGAATAGCTGCCTGGGGCGTAAATAACGCCAAAAGAAAGTATAATACCTAATATCGCTGCGAATTTCAGGGCTTTAGCCTGAGATATGTATTTCGGAATTAATACAATGCCCAATAAATAGCCCGCTAACATTCCCAACATGGTAAATGTTGTATAATGTTTTACGATTTCTATAGGAATATGCAAGCCTTTGTAACCGTATAGTTGAATGGTATCGCCGGCCATTACTTCCACACCTACATATAAAAATATGGTAAGCACGCCTAACCACAAATAAGGGTATTTAAAAATACTTTTCCGGTCTTTACTTACGTGATCGGGATTGGTCTGTTCTTCATTTTTAATATCAGGTAAAGAAGAAAAATAAATAGCAATTGCCAGTAAAATAAATGCTACAGCGATAATAATATAAGGGGTGATGATTTTTCCTGCTAATTGATCTAATAATTGATTTTTTGCAGTAACAGTTAATGATCGTAATTTTTCCGGTGCGTAAGCCTCCAGACCATTTAATAAGACAGCACCCATTATCAATGGTGCTATGGCACCTGCGCCTTTGTTACAAATACCCATTACGCTTATACGTTTTGCTGCGCTGTCAATCGGTCCGAGAATCGTGATGTAGGGATTTACCGCTGTCTGCAATAAAGCCATCCCAATACCCATCACAAATAGACCCGTAAGGAAAACGCCAAATGTTCTGGAATGAGATGCAGGAATAAATACTAAAGCTCCAATGGCCATTATAGCCAGCCCCAGAATCATCCCGTTCTTAAAGCCGGTAAATTTTAAAACCCAAGACGATGGGATAGCCATTACAACATAGGCGATATAGGAGGCAAAAGTAACTAAGATAGCCTGTGCAGCTGTCAGTTCGCAAGCTGTCTGTAAGTAAGGTATTAACGTACTATTTATCCAAGTGATAAATCCAAATACAAAAAATAATACGCCAATAATAATGGTTGGTATTAAATAACTTTTTTGCGAAGAGGCGGATGATGTTGACATCGGTTTAAATTAAGAATGAAGTAATCGGATGCTAACATACTTAAATTTAATTCAAAATACCGGAGCCGGATATGCCAATTTTAAGACAAACGATTGCGAAAAACAATGCGTAAATCTATGCGCTGTTAAATGAAAATACTTTAAGGGATTATATAATGCCTTCTCTTATTAAATCATGTAAGTGAATGAATCCAAGAAAGTGCTCTTCATCGTCAATTACAATCAACTGGCTAAGATCGTGATTCTTAATCAGCTCTAGCGCTTCAATGGCAAGTGTCTGCGGAGAAATAGTTTTAGGATTTGGCGAGAGAATGTCTTGTGCAATGATGCCAGAAAGTTGATCTGACTTTTCCAACAAGCGACGTACATCGCCATCGGTAATAATTCCCTTAAGTTTATTGTTTTCACTAGTAACGGCTGTAGCGCCCATTCGGCCTTTAGAAATTTCAAAGATCACTGTTTTTAAATCGCTCTTAGGCAATACATTGGGAGTCGCATTTTGTTTATACAAATCTTCCGCCGTTAAATAAAAACGTTTACCTAAACTTCCGCCGGGATGGAGTTTGGCAAAATCGCCCGAAGAGAACCTTTTTAATTCTATCAGGCATACAGCTAATGCGTCGCCCATTACCATCTGGGCGGTAGTAGAAGAGGTGGGGGCAAGGTTATGTGGACAGGCTTCCTTTTCCACATAAGAATTAATAATGATTTCCGATTGTTTAGCTAGATAGGAATCGACATTACCTACAATAGATATCAGGCAATTGCCCATACTTTTTACCAAGGGTACCAGGGCTTTTATCTCAGGACTTTCTCCGCTCTTACTTAAAATAACAACAATGTCGTCTGCGAGCACCATTCCTAAATCGCCGTGGATGGCATCTGCTGCGTGCATAAATATTGCCGGTGTGCCTGTAGAATTAAAGGTCGCTGTTATTTTTTGAGCAACAATTGCGCTTTTGCCAATACCGCTAAATACAATACGGCCCAATGAATGATGTATTTTGTCCACAGCCTTTTCAAACTCTGCGTCCAATTTATTTACAAGTTGCCCGATAGCTGATTGCTCGGCAATAATAGTAGAGGCGGCTATTTCTAAAACAGATTTATTCATAAGGGAAAATCAAAGTTAAGTATTTGGTTGTACATTTTCCTTTTGATGAAAAGGTTATTGCGCAGAAACTGTAGGAAAGCTTTATTTTTTTGTATATAGATACGAACATTCGTGTGTGTTAAAATATTTTTTCCTTTTTAAAAATCCCTTGTTATAACTTAACTTCGTCGCCCTTAAAATATGTTGAAATCAGAAAAAGTAATAACTGAGGAACTAAAAAGTATTGTTTTACAAATACAAATTATTTTTCGTAGATTACAATCTAAATTTCCAACCTTGACTCAAAACGATGGCAAAAAGCACTAAAATAGCATCCGGGAAGACCTTGAAGCCGACTTCCACAATGAAACAGAATCACAAACATGATATTACTTCCAACTTGCAAGCGATGTTTGGCTTCGATAAATTTAAAGGGCGCCAGGAGGATGCTATTCACAGCCTTTTAAATGGCAAAGATACATTTGTGATCATGCCCACCGGTGGTGGCAAGAGTTTGTGTTACCAATTGCCTGCGATGATTTTGGAAGGATGTGCTATTGTCGTAAGTCCGCTTATTGCCTTAATGAAAAATCAGGTCGATTTAGTAAGAGGTTATAGTGAAAATGATAATATCGCCCACTTCTTAAATTCTTCATTAAATAAAGGGCAGATAAAAGTCGTACGAGATGATTTGTTATCGGGGAAAACGAAGCTACTATATGTAGCTCCGGAAACTTTGACCAAGCAAGAAAATATAGACTTTTTTAAATCAATAAAACTTTCCTTTTTTGCAGTGGATGAAGCCCATTGTATTTCTGAATGGGGGCACGATTTTCGCCCGGAATACCGTCGCTTAAGGGAGATGATGGATGAAATAAATATTGACATCCCGGTAGTTGCTTTAACGGCAACGGCAACCCCAAAAGTTCAAAGTGATATCGTAAAAAACCTTGGGTTACGTGATCCCAATATCTTTATATCCTCTTTCAACAGAAAAAATCTTTACTATGAAATTCAGCCGAAAGTAAAAATTGATCAAACGATTAAAAGCATTGTAAAGTTTATTTCGCAGAACAAAGGAAAGAGTGGTATCATTTATACTTTAAATAGAAAGACTACTGAAGAGTTGGCTGACATTTTAATGGCCAACAACATTAAAGCGGTCGCTTACCATGCGGGACTGGACGCAAAACTGCGGGCTTTTAGGCAAGATCAGTTTTTAAATGAAGATGTACAGGTAATAGTGGCGACGATTGCCTTTGGAATGGGCATAGACAAACCTGATATCCGTTTTGTTATTCATTATAATGTGCCTAAATCTATCGAAAATTATTATCAAGAAACAGGGCGCGCCGGTCGTGACGGGTTGGAAGGGAAGTGTATTTTATATTATTCGCACAAAGATGTTTCTAAGTTAGAGCACTTAATGCGCGATAAACCTTTGAGTGAGCGAGAAGTAGGGGCCCAGTTAATTAACGAAACGCTTTCTTTTGTAGAGGCTTCTGTATGTCGTAGGAAAGTTTTGATGCATTATTTTGGCGAGGAATGGCACGAGGAAAACTGTGGAAGCTGTGACAACTGTCTTCATCCAAAGGAAAAGATTGAGGCAAAGACAGAAGTGGTAAAGGTTTTAAAAGTGATCAAAGCTTTAGATGAACGATTTAATTTAGAGTATGCGATTAATATTTTAATTGGTAAACTCACGCCAACAGTTACCATGTACCGACATGAAAAATTGCCCGTCTTCGGTATTGGCAAAGAGAAAGATAGCCATTTCTGGAACAGCCTTATAAGGCAAATGTTGCTAGAGAATCTGATTAGAAAAGATATCGAAGAGTACGGATTGCTCAAATTTACAACCGCGGGAGAGAAGTTTTTGAAAAAACCTACTTCTTTTAAAATTGTACTGAATAATCTATTTGAAGATGCAGTAGCAGACGATGAAGAAGCGGATGGAGCGAATAATGCGGGTGGAGCAACTGATGTTGTTTTATTTGAGATGTTGAAGGAAATTAGACAAAAAGAAGCGAAGAAAAAGAACTTGCCTCCGTTTGTAATATTTCTGGAATCTTCTTTGAATGATATGGCAACCCTATACCCAACGACTGTTGCGGAATTAGATAAATGTCAGGGCGTAAGTAAGGGCAAGGCCATTAAATATGGGAAGCCTTTTGTGGACGTGATTGCAAAATATGTGGAAGAAAACGACGTCGTAAAACCTGACGATTTTGTGATGAAGAGTGTGGTAAATAAAAGTAGCAATAAGATCTACATCATTCAGAATGTAGATAAAAAAATACCACTGGAGACTATCGCTAAAAATAAGGATCTACGGTTGGATGCCTTGCTTGAGGAGATGGAAACGATTGTAGCAAGTGGAACCAAACTCAATTTAAACTATGCGATTGATGATATGCTCGACGATGATGAACAAGATGAAATAATTGATTATTTTCGTGGTTGTGAAACGTCTTCATTAGATGTTGCTCGTGAGGAACTGTCAGATGGTGATTATAATTGGGAACAATTGAAAATTATGCGCATCAAGTTTTTATGTGAATATGGCAATTAAAGGGATTTGATAATTAGTCAATCAATGAATGTTCAATATTTACCATTTAAACAATTCATCGTTCAGGAGTAATCGTTTATAATTCTTCATTCATAACTTATCATTATTAATGGGTATTGTCCGCAAGCAAAGCGCCTATTCTTTAATCTATACTTATATTGGTTTTGCGATAGGGGCTATCAATATTTTGTGGCTGTTCCCACATTTCTTCTCAAAAGAAGAATTTGGTTTGACACGTTTGATGGTGGATTTTGCTATATTTTTTTCTGCCTTATCTACCTTAGGGAGTTTAAATGGTCTGTATAAGTTTAATCCTTTTTATAGATCTTATTTAGGGGTGGATAAAAATGATTTACCTTTCCTCTCTCTAATGGCGAGTCTTTTGGGCTCTGTTTTATTCATTGCCGGTTCCCTGATCTTTGAAGGATTTCTTGCAAGAAAATTTGGACACAATTCGCCTCTTTTTATCCTCCATTACAAACTGGTTATTCCCTTTACTGTTTCTTACACCTGTATCATGATGCTGGAGGGGTTTTGCTGGATTATTAAAAAGACGATCATTTCTAACCTTGTAAAAGAATTGTTCTTTCGGGTGACGACAAGTGTATTGATCTCCCTTTATATTTTTAAGGTTATTTCCATTGATACTTTCTTTAATTTATATTCTTTGTCATATATCCCGGCGGTGATTGTACTGGCTTATGTGGTATTTACAAATGGAGGAATTGGTATTTGTAGCCGCATCAGCTATGCTACAAAAAAGCTATACAAAAAAATATTGACATTTGTAAGCTTTCATTTTTCCGGGATGCTTATAGGAATCTTGCCCAAAACCATTGATGGAATTTTAATTGCCGGTTTGTCTTCTAATGGCCTCGCTAATCTCGCGATATATATTATTCCCAATTATTTAGTTACCGTAATGGAAGTTCCCCAGCGAAGTATGTTAGGGATCACCACGACTTTAATTGCTGAAGCATGGAAAAATAATGATAGGAAAAAAATAGAAGAGCTTTATCATAAGACTTCTCTGAATTTATTGATTATCGGACTGGGGCTATTTGGTATCATTTATCCAAATATGGATAATGTTGTGCGATTTTTGGGCCCGGGTTATGCATTGGCAAAAGAGATTTTTCTGATAGCAGGAATTGCCAAATTGGTTGATTTAGGAATGGGTATGAACGCACAAATCTTAAGCCTATCCAGGTACTGGAGATTTGATTTTTATACGAGTGCCGTTTTTATTGTTGTTAATATAATTCTGGACTTTTTTCTAATAAAAAGATATGGCCTAATGGGTGCCGCTTACGGCAGTGCTATTGCGCTAATTTTTTATAACCTGATGAGGTGTTTCTATTTATGGAGGTTACTCAAAATGCAGCCATTCACTTCTAAGACGCTCCTGACTATTCTATTTGCGGCCATCGCTATTGTTGCGGCTTTTTCATTGCCATCTATTAAGAATCTACTGGTAGATGGCGGCTTGCGGGGTCTAATCTTCATCCTCCTGTTTGCCCCTGCCATTATTTACTTTGACATATCGGAAGATATAACGGCTTATTACCGAACGCTGCTTAGCAGACTACAAAGAAAATAAAGATTCTTGGTTTTTCGGTTCGTTAATAAAATATCTCCTAAAAGATAGTTGCTAAAAGTATTTGGTTTAAATTGCCTTAGCTTTTTCTTTACCGTATTTAAAGAAGCAATAATAACTAAAAATACCACGATGGGCATTAAACTGAGACTGATCATAATGAACTTTATGCAATATTTTATTTGGGGAGCCTGGCTTATTTCAATAGGCCGTTATTGGTTTGAAAATATGCATTGGTCAGCCACACAGTTTGGCGCCATTTTTTCCACAATGGGTATTGCTTCTGTTTTTATGCCGGCTCTAATGGGTATTGTTGTGGATAGGCTGGTACCTGCTCAAAAGATGTATGGCGTGCTCCATTTGTTGGCCGCGGGGGTACTATTGTATATTCCTCACGTAGGGGACCCCGTTTTATTTTTCTGGGTAATGTTGCTGAATATGGTATTTTACATGCCAACCATTTCACTTTCAATAACTGTAGCATACAATGCCTTAAAAAAAGAAAATATGGATGTAGTGAAAGAATATCCGCCTATCCGTATCTGGGGAACTATCGGATTTATTGCTGCATTATGGGTGGTAAACCTGACACACAATGGCGCTTCAGCTAATCAATTTTATATTGCGGCTATTATCTCGCTGGTGCTGGGTATCTATGCCTTCTCTTTGCCGAATTGCCCTCCATTGGGCAAAGGTGAAAAGGGCAAAAGCTTTGTTGATGCATTGGGTTTAAATGCGTTTAGGTTATTTAAAAATAAAAGATTTGCCGTGTTTTTTATTTTCTCTATGTTACTGGGTGCTGCCTTACAGCTGACCAATGCTTATGGAGATACCTATATTAGTGATTTTGCCAATATTGCTGCCTATAAAAATAGTTTCGCAGTCAAATATTCTGAAATTATAATGTCTATTTCACAGATCTCTGAAACCCTATTTATATTGGCGATACCTTTTTTCCTAAAAAGATTTGGAATAAAATATGTAATGATCATCAGTATGGTGGCTTGGGTTCTGCGTTTCGGATTATTTGGTTTTGGCAATCCGACGGATGGGCTTTGGATGATTATACTTTCATGTATTATTTATGGAATGGCTTTTGACTTTTTTAATATTTCAGGCTCCTTGTTTATTGAAACCCAAACTGACGAGAAAATCAGAGGAAGTGCGCAGGGTTTATTTATGATGATGGTCAATGGTTTTGGTGCCCTGATGGGGAGTTTTGTAAGCGGTGTATTGATTGATAAGTATTTTACAATTGGTGGTGTAAAAGACTGGAAAGGTATTTGGATAATGTTTGCGTTATACGCCTTAGTACTGGCAATTGTATTCCCTCTTATTTTCAAGAATAAACATACGCGTAATACGGTGGAGATGTTTCAACATTAACGCCCTGAATATGCAAGAAATATTTTTACGCTAAAATGCAGAAATATGTTTTCGCTGTGATGCGTTAATACTAGCCTGTGTCAAATTTAGTCTTTAACCCACAAAATAAAATTTGGATAGGGAAAGTTTAACTAAGACGGCGATTGACTTTAGGGCATTGTGCTGTTAGGACTCAGTTTGCCTCTCTGGTTCATATTCTTTTACTTTTTTCTCCATCTTTAAAGAATCCGTTCATGTAACAAGGGATGTGTCTGCGAAGGCATCCACAAGCTAAAGACTTTTTGGGTTTACTGCGCTTTTTATAAAAAACGGATGATTATTTTCTTTGCCTAGTTTATCAATCTTGCTGCATGGAGCAGTTTGTTTTTTTGCCGTTCATAAATAATATTCATATAGTTATATATTTTAACTTTTCTTTTTAACTAAAAAGATTTTATTTCGACTATATAATTAGTTAAAGAAATTTTTTAACGAATCTCTCTATGAAGAAATCCATTTTCGCTTTATTTATCTTGTGCATTTCTGCTAATTTCGTAATGGCGCAAAGGGCAACTATCAAAGGTTCCGTTGTGGATACGACCACTCAAGAAAACCTGACGCATGCTAGCGTCTGTTTATTGCAAGCGAAAGATTCGTTTTTATACAAATTCGCTCGTGTACAGTCTGATGGCAGTTTCGCTATTCATGATGTGGATACCGGAAAATATATTCTAATGATTTCTTATCCTGAGTATGCTGACTTTGTAGAAAAGATGTCCATAGACGGGAAAAATAAGAATGTGCCGGTTGGCAAAATAAACATGATACAGGCCGCTCATTTGCTACAAGATGTAATTGTAACGCAAAAGATAGCAGCCATCCGTATAAAAGGCGATACCACTGAATTTAAAGCCGATAGCTTTAAAGTACAACCCAATGCCAGTGTGGAAGACTTATTGAAGCAACTACCGGGCATACAAGTAGATAAAGATGGTAAGATTACAGCGCAAGGGCAAACAGTAAAACACGTATTGGTAGATGGGGAAGAATTTTTTGGTGATGACCCTACCTTGGTTACTAGGAACCTGCGTGCTGATATGATTGATAAGGTGCAGCTATACGATAAGTCCAGTGATCAGGCCGCATTTACAGGAGTTGATGATGGCAATAAGGAAAAGACGATTAATGTTACCCTGAAAGCCAATAAGAAGACGGGGTATTTTGGAAAAGCATCTGGTGGTTTGGGTACGGATAAATATTATCAGGGACAAGGCATGTTTAATTATTTCAAAGCCAAAAAGAAATTTGCCGCTTATGGAACCTTTGGCAATACCGGTACAATCGGGCTTGGTTTTGAAGATGAAATGAAATATGCCGGAAGCAGTAATTCGACCATGAGCGTTGGAGATGGCGGCGATATTTCGATATCAATAAGCAGTAATGGCAATGACCCACTTTCCGGTGGATGGAGTGGTAATTATAGCGGACGAGGTATTCCTGATGTAAAATCCGGCGGTGTACATTTTGATAATAAATGGGATAACGATAAGCAATCCGTAAATCTCAATTATAAAATTGGGGGAATGTCTGTTCTGGGCAACACTAGTAGTACGACACAAAACAATTTGAATAATGGTGTTTTATATACCAATTCGGCGAGTAACTTCAGTAATCATCTTTTCAGGCAAAAAGCTGATGGTTCTTATCAAATTCAAATAGATTCCTCTTCTTCTTTAAAAGTGGTATTAGGTGGAAGTTTAGCACATACCAGCTCGGATAATTTTTATACGAACAATTCTAATCGTACATTAGACACACTCGTAAATAGCGGCATACGTGCCACGACAAATACAGGAGACAATAAGAATTTTTCCGGCAATATTTTGTGGCAGAAAAAGTTTAAAAAGAAAGGGAGAACACTTAGCTGGAATTTGAATGAATATACCACCAATAGTAATAGCTCCGGTTATTTGAATTCTGAAACAAATTTTTATAACAACAATGTGGTGGATGATACGGCGCGCGTCAATCAGCTTAAAATGAATGATAGCCATTCAAATAATTTTTCCTCAAATATTACCTATACAGAACCATTGAATAAAAACCTGAACCTGTTATTGAGTTATAGGTTTGACAAGAACAATTCAAATTCTAACCTACGTTCTTATAACAAAGGTGCTGATAGTATGTACAGCGAAATAGATAGTATTTACAGCAATCATTACCTATATGATCAGACTTCTAATGGCGGCGGATTACAATTTAATTTTAATAATAAAAAGAAGATAAATTTCAATATCGGTACAAATATCAGCAGCGTGAATTACAAACAAAGTAATTTGTTTACAACACCTAGTCAAACAGTAAGTCGAAATTTTATCAATTGGAATCCTAATGCCAATTTGCGATTCAAAATAAAAGATCAGGAAAGTTTAAGTCTTTATTATTATGGATATACCCGACAGCCCAGTATTTCTCAGCTACAACCGGTTTTGGTTAATAATGATCCATTGAATATTTATGTTGGTAATCCTAATTTGAGACCTTCATTTAGTAATAGTTTGAACTTTAATTTTAACAGCTATAAAATATTAAGTCAGAAATCCATCTATGCCTTTGCTTCTTATTCGTTTACTTCAAATCCAATAGTAGCAAATGTTTCCACCGATAAATCCGGCGTAAATACCTATAGCTATTTCAATTTGAAAACGGCGACCTCTAATTATTATTTAAGCACAGGATATAATGCTAAAATTAAACCTTGGGATTTGCAATATGGTTTTGGTCCGAGCTTAAGTGGCAACAAATACGTGAACTTTACCAATGGCATAATGAACGTGACTAAGTCAAATAATTATGGTGTCAATGTAAGGCTTTCGAAATACAAAGAGAAGAAGTATGACATCAGCCTGAATGGAAATGTGGGATACAATACAAATAATACGACACTTCAGCATCAAATTAATAACAACGCTTGGAGCTATTCGGTGCAGCCGAATATTGATATATTTTTACCGGCTAAATTCCAGTTGCATACGGATGGTAATTACAATGAGCAGCAGGCAACCCAGTCATTTGCCGCACGTAGCCAATTTATCTGGAATGCCTGGATTGGTAAAAAATTCTTTAAGAAAGAGAATTTGTTGTTGAAAGCATCTGTAAATGATATTCTTGATCAAAACACTGGTTTCAGCCGCAGCGCTAATAACAATACGATCAGCCAAAGTTATTACACGACCATTCGTCGATATTTTATGTTATCGTTGGTTTGGAACTTTTCAGAAATGGGACCCGGCGATAAAAAATAATTTGATTAACCTAATGCATATTGAATAATGAAAAATTTATTAAAAACATTTCTATTTTTATTTATAGCGGTAATCTCTTCACAGGCATTCTCGCAGCACGCCATTTTTCTGAGCCATGGGAAAATTCAGTTTGAGAAAAAGGTAAATATGTATGCGCTCATTCAGGAAGAGATGAAGCTGTACCCAGATGATCCTTGGATGTCGCAATATTTTGACGCTTATAAAAAAACGAATCCGCAATTTGCCACAACCGACTTTAGTTTGACATTTGACGGGCAGAAAACTCTGTATCAACCAGTGGATCAGTCGGATAATAATCGCTCTTTTTATTCTTATTCGCCCAAAAATACGATCTATTCTGATTTGGAGAATCAACAAGCTGTTTCCCGAAAAAAGGTCTTTGAAGACGTTTTTTTGGTAAAAGACAGTACACGAAAAATTCAATGGAAAATAACAGATGAGACCCGCGAAATAGCCGGATTTCATTGTCGTCGTGCCAATGCGTTGATTATGGATTCTATCTATGTAGTAGCATTTTATACAGATCAAATTACAATATCCGGCGGTCCGGAGTCCTTCAATGGATTACCGGGGATGATTCTTGGTGTTGCTTTGCCTTATGATCATATTACCTGGTTTGCTACAAAGATTGCCGTGGGAACAGCGGCTAGTGATGAGGAAATTGTACCACCGGTAAAAGGTAAAGTAGTGTCCAACAAAGAATTGTACCTTAAAATAAAAGATGCGATGAAGGATTGGGGTGGAGGAGGAGCTTCTATTTTGAAAAATGTCATGTTGTGATTTAGCGCCCCGCTCAACATAAAAAGCTAAACGTCCATAATTGATTATTGGGCGTTTTTTCTTTTTTGCGTAGAATCTCTAATAAATAGTTCGGGCTCAAGTACAATTTTGCTGTATTCATAAACAGGTCGCTTACTTTCAATTTGCTTAATAAGCAGTTGGGCAGCCTTCGAGCCTATTTCAAAAGCTTGTTGTTTAATGATGGACAGCGACGGTCTCATAAAGCCGGTCAGATCCAGATTAGAAAAACCGATTAAGGCAATATCCTCAGGGAGGTTTATATTTTTCGCATTGAAATATCTAAAACAGCTGGTCGTGATTTTGTCTGAACAAGAAAGAATGGCATCAGGTCTATCTTTGAGTTTAAATAATTGATTAATTATTTGCTCGACTTCTTCATAATACATGCCGCCGTGTTCACAATATTTGATATAGGACTCTTTGGGTTTTACATCCGCTTTTTGCAATGCGGCGAGGTAGCCTTCCTTTCTGTGCTTGATGATCGAAAGATTGGGTGTGTTGCCTATAAAAGCTATTTTCTTATAGCCATTTTCCAATAAATGTGCGGTCGCATCATAGGCGCCTTTATAGTCGTCCGAAATTACTTTGTGTGCTTCTATCGATTCCACAATCCTGTCAAAAAATACAATGGGCATCCCTCTTTCATGTAATAGTCGAATATGGGCGGTATCTTTTGTTTCTGAGGAAAGCGAAATAAGTAACCCATCGACAGACTGCGCCAGATTATGTATTACTTCGACTTCTCTTTCATAGGATTCCAGCGTTTGGGTAATAATTACATTGTAATCATTTTCTTTTGCTATGGATTCTATTCCATTGATAATCTGGGAAAAAAAACTGTTGGCGATCTCCGACACGACAATACCAATAGTGTGGCTTCTTCTCTCTTTTAAATTTAGGGCAATGGGGTTCGGTCTATAATTAACAGACTTGGCATATTCTACAACAATTTTTTTTGTCTCTACGCTAATTTCATAACTATCCCGTAACGCTCTGGATACGGTAGATTTAGAAAGATTGAGCGCTTTGGCAATATCTTTAATGGTTATAGGTTCAAACTTCATTACTACTAAAATATTGTTTTTTATTGGACATTAATGCTTAACAATAATTAAATGTTAGGTTATTGATACCAGCAAGATAGGAAATAATAGTCATAATGAATGTGTTGAAATGCAAGGAAGTGTGCGTAATTGTACTTCTGTCCATTTCTCGTGAATGATAGTGAACGTGTTGAATTAGAAGGCGCCAAACATGCAATCGATGCCGGTATCGATTGCATATATTTTTTATTTTGACTTTGTCTTAATAAGTAAATTGCAAACAAACAATCGTTTTGAGAAACAATAAAAAAATATATGTCAAGCAGGCGGCAATATTATTGCTGTTATGCGCTTTTTTATCATTTTCCTTTATTCCAAAAAGAAAAATAATAATATACCTGGTGGGCGATTCTACCATGGCAGATAAGAGTGTAAAGGCGTATCCAGAGACTGGCTGGGGAATGCCTTTTCACTATTTTTTTGATAATAATGCTCAGGTGGATAATCGAGCACAAAACGGCCGAAGCACGAAGACTTTTATACAGGAAGGCCGTTGGGCTTCCATTTATAATGCACTCCAACCAGGTGATTATGTGTTGATTCAATTTGGGCACAACGATGAAGTGCCCACGAAGAGAAGCTATACACCACCTGCACAGTTCAAGGCAAATTTATTAAAATTTGTTGCGGATAGCAGGTCAAAAAAAGCGTTTCCTATACTCATTACCCCCGTTGCCAGACGAGCGTTTGACAGCAGCGGCCATCTGATAGATACACATCATCAGTATGCCAATATTGTTAGAGAAGCGGCAATACAGGCGAAGGTTCCTTTGATTGATTTAGATAAATTAAGCCGGGATTTGTTGGTAAAATGGGGCCCGGAAAAATCAGTTTTCTTATACAATCATTTATGGCCCGGAGAAAATCCACATTATTCCAAAGGCCATGCAGATAATACGCACTTTAGTGAACTGGGCGCCAGGACAATGGCTGAAATTGTTTTGCAGCAAATAAAAGATCAGCACCTGGGATTAGCAGATTATATCAAAAATATTTCTCAAAATAATACCAAATAATAAAGTGAAAAAATACATTAACTGGTCATTGCTTCTTGTGCCGTTTTTATTAATGTCTTTTATGTGGGGTGTCAATAAAAAGACAACGATTTGGCTTATTGGGGACTCTACTGTTTGCCATTACAATTCCTCGCAATTTCCTCTTACAGGTTGGGGAATGCCCTTTGCCGATTATTTTGATTCTTCTATTTTAATTCAAAACAAAGCAAGAGGTGGCAGGAGTACACGTACATTTATCTCTGAAGGCCTCTGGGCTCCAATAAAAAATAATTTGCAAAAGGGTGATTATGTATTTATCCAGTTCGGACATAATGATGAGGCTAAAAATTATCCGGATAGATATACACCTGTCGAAGATTACAGAAAAAATTTAGAGAAATTTGTTGAAGACTCAAGAGAAAAAGGTGCTATTCCCGTTTTAATTACACCGGTAAGCAGAAGGAAATTTGATGGGGCCGGTAAAGCGCTGGAAACACATGGTGCTTATTCTCCTGTTGTAAGAGAAGTCGCTGCAAAAATGAATGTGCCATTAATCGATTTGGATCAAATGAGTATCGCACTCTATCAAAGATTTGGTCCAGAAAATACTACACTATTATTCAATTTATTAAAGCCCGGTGAAGAACCGAATTACCCAAACGGTGTATTGAAAAATGCTACGCATTTTAATACTTATGGCGCAAGACATATTGCCGAACTTGTATTGCAGGGAATAAAAAATGCACATTTACCACTCGCGCAACATATGGCACCAAACCGATAATCAAAATGAAAAAACTATTTATTTTAGCGATAAGTTTGGGGGTTTGTCTTTTTTCTTTTGGACAAAAAAAAGAGGAAATTGTCGTTGCAAAAGATGGTAGTGGGAATTTTACGAGTGTCCAGGCTGCCTTTGACCATATTGCCGCAGATAATAAGACGCCCGTTACCATTTTTGTAAAAAAGGGTATTTACAAGGAAAAACTGCATTTGACCACGACAAAGAATTTTGTAACCTTGATAGGGGCTGATAGTGCAAAGACCGTTCTCAGTTTTGATGATCACACCGGCAAAATCTCTCCAAGCGGAGCCACTATCGGTACGAGTACTTCTTTCAGCTTTCTGATCAATGCCGACAATTTTACGGCGAGAAATATTTCCTTCCAGAATGATGCGGGATACAATGCGGGGCAGGCAGTAGCCGTACATATTAATGGGGACAAAGCGGCTTTTTATAATTGCAGGTTTTTAGGCAATCAGGATGTTTTGTTGACTAATAATAAAGACAGCCGGGAGTACTTTAAAAACTGCTATATTGAGGGGACCACGGATTTTATTTTTGGTGCAGCAACTGCCTGGTTTGACCATTGCACGATTTATTGTAAAAGAGACTCACACATAACAGCTGCTTCAACTCCCCAGGACCATCCTTATGGGTATGTCTTTTATGATTGTAAAATATGGGGGGCTCCCGATGTCACTGGCGCAGATTTGGGCAGGCCCTGGCGCGACTATGCATGTGTTGCATTTATTCATTGTTATCTCGATAAAGTCATAAAGCCTGCAGGTTGGTCTAATTGGCACAATACCAATAGAGATCAGACTGCCCGTTATGCGGAATATAAAGATTATGGACCCGGTGCTGACCCGTCTGGAAGAGTTGCCTGGTCACACCAGTTGACCAAGCAACAGGCGGAAAATTATACGATAAAAAATGTTTTAAGTGGCTGGATCCCGGCAAATAAATAATATTAATTTCTAATTAAAACTTTAAAGCGAATGCGTAAGAAGAATGTTTTGATGATTTTTTTATCCGTTATGATAGGCTTTACTTTTATGTCCTTTAAAGATAAAGTACATGGGAAAATTGTATGCTTTGGAGACTCCATTACACATGGTGCAAAGGTGGATGGACATAGTTGGGTTTGGTATTTTCAGCAAGCCAATTATCCCGGTGTGACATTTATAAATGAAGGAAGAAGTGGTAGGAAAACGGCCGATAAGAAAGAATTACTACCCGTACTGCAAAAATATTCCAATGCGGATTATTACTTGATTTTTCTGGGTGTCAATGACTTAAAAGATGGTAATGAGGTAATGGTCGACAGCTGCATTGAAAATATGCAATGGATGGTGGATAAGATAGAGAGAGTGGATGCAAAAGCAAAAATTGTTATTCTCGCTCCATCGGATATTAATTTGAAAACCATGTCTGCGGTAAATGTTGCGAAGAAATATAATGAAAATACACGCAAGTCATTAATCTCATTAGAGAAGAAATATCAGGCATTGGCAAAGAAAGATCATCTTGGTTTTATTAGCTTGCTGCACACGGTATCAAAGCCTAATTATGCCGACGGATTACATCCCAACTTAAAAGGTCAACAACAAATTGAAGCAGCTGTTTGGAAAGGATTGAATAAACTGTACTAAAAGATGAAGCGAAAAATTATTTTAATATTGAGTTGGGTTTGTGTTTTAACTTTAGCCGGTAATGCGGCTGTTGCAAAAGAACCTGCAACCAGGATTACCGTTGCCAAAGATGGGAGTGGAGACTTTACTTCCATTGAAAAAGCCATTCTGTCCTGCAAGTCCTTCCCATACGAACGCATTACTATATTTATCAAAAATGGTGTGTATCATGAAAAAGTTATTATCCCTTCCTGGAATACAAAGATTTCGCTGATCGGGCAAAACAAGGATAGCACAATAATAAGTTTTGACGATTATTTTGGCAGAATAAATAAAGGAGGGAATAGCACTTTTTATACGGCTACTTTGTTGGTACAGGCAAACGATTTTCACGCGCAGAATTTAACGATAGAAAATAGTGCGGGGCCCGTTGGGCAGGCCGTTGCGTTGGATGTACAGGGTGACAGATGCTCCTTTGTCAATTGTAAAATATTGGGTAATCAAGATACCATTTATGCTGCCGGTGAGAATGCACGGCAGTATTTCAAAGATTGTTATATTACGGGGACCACCGATTTTATTTTTGGGGAAGCAACTGCCCTGTTTGAAGATTGTACGATCGTTTGCAAAGCTAATTCTTACATTACCGCGGCTTCTACCAATAAAAATACGAAGTATGGATTTGTGTTTAGGGGCTGCACGATAAAAGCTTTACCTAATGTGACGAAAGTCTTTCTGGGCAGACCTTGGCGCAAATATGCCAATGTAGTATATCTGCAATGTAACCTTGGCGGCTTTATAGCTTCACAGGGATGGCAAAACTGGAATAAAACAGACAACTACAAAACAGTTTTTTATGCAGAATATCATAATGAGGGAGCAGGTGCTCAGCCTTCCGCAAGGGTTGCGTGGTCAAAGCAACTTACCAATAAAGAAGCCAAACAATATTCATTGACGCATATTCTATCCGGTGATGATAATTGGGATCCAATAACTAACTAACTAACTAACTAATTAATTTTTTATGAGCAAAAAAGTATTGATAATTATCAGCTTTTCTTTCTTTCTCTTTTGCCAAAGAACTGCGCAGGCACAATCTTCCGGCATCTCAAAAGTATGGGTGCCTGATCTGGGAAACGGACATTACAAGAATCCGATTCTTTTTGCAGATTATTCTGACCCCGATGTTTGCCGGGTGGGAAAAGATTATTATTTGGTCGCTTCCAGTTTTGATGCAGTGCCTGGATTACCCATTCTGCATTCCAACGATTTAGTTAATTGGACAATCGTCGGTCACGCATTATTGCGTCAGCCCCCGTATGAACATTTTTCAAAAACGCAGCATGGTAATGGGGTTTGGGCTCCCGCTATACGTTACCACAATGATTCCTTTTATATTTACTATCCAGATCCGGATTTTGGGATTTATGTTGTAAAAGCAAAAAAAGTCACAGATACCTGGACGGATCCCGTTTTAGTGGAATCCGGTAAAGGCTTGGAAGATCCCTGTCCCTTTTGGGACAATGATGGCCAGGGATATCTGGTAAATGCTTTTGCAGGAAGCCGGGCCGGAATCCGAAATATTTTGGTTCTGCACAAATTAATTGAAGCCGGGACTAAGCTACAAGGCGAAGGTGTCATCGTCTATGACGGACACAAAGACGATCCCGGAATTGAAGGGCCCAAGATGTATAAACGCAACAGCTATTATTACATTTTTGCGCCGGCCGGTGGTGTCTCCGGTGGTTATCAAATGGTGCTTCGTTCCAAAAATATTTATGGTCCTTACGAAAGAAAAACGGTGATGCATCAAGGCGGCACTGCTATCAACGGACCGCATCAGGGTGCCTGGGTAACTACACCTGATGGCAAACAATCCTGGTTTATTCATTTTAGAGATATGGATGCTTACGGAAGAGTCGACTATTTAGAACCGATGGTTTGGAAAAATGATTGGCCGGTTATTGGTGTCGACAAAGATGGCGATGGCATTGGAGAGCCCGTGACCAGCTATACGAAACCCGATGTCGGCAAAACCTATCCCATAGCGACGCCACAGACTTCAGACGAATTTAATGAACATGCTTTAGGGTTGCAATGGCAATGGCAAGCCAATCCCAAAGCGACATGGCATTATATGACCAGTACGGGCGCACTGCGTTTATATACGAGCCCTTTACAAAAAGGGTATAAAAATTATTGGGATGTGCCCAATATTTTAATGCAAAAATTTCCTGCAGACAAATTTATCGCTACGACAAAATTGACTTTTCATGCAATGCAAGACCAAGATAAAGTCGGCTTTGGGGTAATGGGGATGGACTACGCTTATTTGTCGCTGACAAAAGAAAATAATGCCTTTAAGATTTCTGTGGTTAGCTGTAAAAACGCTGTTGACGGCGCAAAAGAAAATGAACAGGTGATTCAATCTACGGGTGACAGCACCGTTTTTTTTCGTGTAAAAGTAGCCGCCGGTGCTAAATGCCAGTTTAGTTATAGCGTAGACGGCAAGGAGTATATCAACGTTGGCAATAGTTTTCAGGCGAAAGAAGGCAAATGGATTGGTGCCAAACTGGGGCTCTTCTGCACGAGCGCAAATTGGTACAAGGATGCTGGTTTTGCGGACTTTGATTGGTTTCATATAGAACCATTAACTAATTAAATTTGAACGGATGAAAAAGTTTTTATTTGCATTGCTGATGCTCTTAGCCGGTACGAATTATGGCCGGGCACAGCAAAAACTAAGGCTCAATCAAATAGGATGGCAAGCAAATACGACTTTATATAATTTTCTTACCGGAAAATTGCATGATCAATATGTCCATAGGGATAGCGTTTTATCTGAAGCCCTTGACCACAATTCTTTAAATACATATCAACAAAATTGCCGCGAGCGATATATTCAATTACTAGGAAAACTGCCTCAAAAAACGCCTTTAAATGCGCAAATAACCGGTACAATACAACAGGACGGTTACCATATTGAAAAGGTAGTCTATCAAAGTTTTCCCAACCATCACGTAACGGCGAACCTCTATGTCCCGGATGGCAAGGGAAAGTTTCCCGGAGTTTTATTTTTCTGCGGTCATGAATCGACGGCTAAGGCCACTTTAACTTATCAGCAAACGGCTATACTCTTTGCAAAACATGGTTTTATAGTTTTATCCATAGATCCTATTTCACAGGCAGAGCGCTATCAATTGACCGATGCCGAAGGGCAACCGACGACGCACGGTGGTACTACCGGGCATACTTTGCTTGCGTCCAATTCAAATTTGGTGGGGACCAGTGTAGTCGCTTATCAATTATGGGATAATGAATGCGGACTGGATTATTTATGTTCCTTAAAAAATGTGGACACCACCCGGCTAGGTTGTCTGGGTAATTCGGGGGGTGGAACGCAAACGGCGTATTTTATTCCCTACGATGCACGCATAAAGGTCGCTTCCATTTGCAGTTATACAACAAGGCGTGAAAGGACATTGGAATTACTAGGCCCGCAGGATGGTTGCCAGTGGTTACCAGGTGAAAGTAAAGCGGGATTGGATATAAGCGATTATGCAATCATGTTTGCCCCCAAGCCCCTACTGATATTAGCTGGTCGTTATGGTTTTGTAGATTTCAATGGAGTGAAAGATGTTTACCGGGAATTAAAAGATGTTTACACAAAAATGCATCAAGGAGATAAAGTGAAATTATTCGCTTATGATGACGGCCATGGTATTCAAATACCCAAGCAGGAAGCAGCGGTGCAATGGTTTCGGCGATGGCTGTATAATGATAATGCGCCTGTAAAGGAAGGCTATTTGCCCACTTTGTCAGAAAAAGAATTGAATGTTACAAAGACCGGGCAGGTTAATGCCACTTATAAAGGCGAGGAAAACATACAAGACAGGAATTTAAGATTGGCCGATAGTTGGAAGCAACATCGTGAGGATTTATGGAAGCAGTTATCGCAAAAAGAGTACCGCGCAATGTTGCGTAGCGTCACTAATATTCAAAATACACATTCGCCTGTGGATGTAGAAAATAATGGTTCTTTTGAGAAAGATGGTTATCTGATTGAAAAGCTACTTTTAAGAAAAGCAGGTGCACCGCCAATGCCTTGTTTTTTAGCCAGCCCTAAAGATGTGCGGAACCAAAGATTAATTATTTATCTGAGCGATAAAGGGAAAAACGAAATTATTAACAATGACAGTTTGCTCAAAAGGCATTACAGGAAAGGAGATGCCTTGCTGCTGGCGGATCTTCGCGGTATGGGTGAAACGGCTGATGCTGCGGCATTCAACAATACAAAGTACTTCAATAAGGAATATCGCAATGCCATGCTGGCTATGTTTACTGCAGAGGCTTTACCCGTACAGCGAGCCGAAGACATCTTTACTTTATTAGATTATTCTAAAACAAATGCTTCGTTGAAGAAATTATTTATTGATGTCAACGCCTCTGGAATAGCAGCTGAGCCGGCTTTAATTGCCGCATCTTTAGATAGTAGAATTAATAAAGTTCAGTGCATTGACTCCGTAAAATCTTTCTACGATTTATTGCATCATCCTACGATGAAAGATCAATATTCTTATGTCATTGCCGGAGTGCTCCAATACTTCGATTTGCCTGATTTAGAAGCATTTATCAATAAGCATAAGTAAAGGCGACAAAGCGCTATCCGGTCTTTATTTTTGCCATATTGTCGGGCACTACTCTAGGAATGTGACCGGTCGTTGATGGCACAGAAGCTCCCAAGATAACCTTGCTTGTATTTGGATGACCAACCCAGTTGATTACCTGTTTACTATTTTCTAAACAATTTGCCTTGTTGTTAAAAATTTCACTTTTTATTGCTATCGATTGCAATAAATGTAAAACACACATTTATTGCAATCGATACCGACATCGATTGCGCAAATAATTGTCGCTAACAAATGATAATTAATTTTTTAATCTTCTACTTTGGTGTTAAGAAAATCTAAAAAAACTTACAACAAAATTCTAAAAATACTTCGCAAATGAAAAAGAATATCCTATTTATTTTTCTGCTTTGTTTCACAACTGTAGCATTCGCGCAGACGGGAGTTTTTACCGGTCATGTGACCAATGAAAAAGGCGATCCATTAGATGGCGTATCCGTAAAACTGAAGGGTACAACTATGGGAACGCTCACTAATAGCTCGGGGAACTTTACCATTGAAATTCCTGAGAAATACAGTAAGAATGCAGAACTCATCTTTGATTATTTGGGCTATATTGAACAATCGAGTTTATTGCAAAATGCGCATAGTCTGAATATTACGATGAAGCAAAGCCTTAACAATTTGAATGAAGTCATCGTTATTGGCTATGGAACGGTAAAGCGAAAGGATCTTACCGGCGCTGTTTCCTCGGTCTCCGGCAAAGAAATTGCCGCGGTGCCCGTTGCAAACGTAGCGCAAGCCATGCAAGGGAAATTGCCGGGTGTAAACATTGTTTCACAAGACGGCCGCCCCGGGGCAGATGTTTCTATTATTGTTAGAGGCGGCGGTTCTATATCGCAAAGCAATCAGCCATTGATTCTAATAGACGGAATTCCAGGAACGTTGAGTGATATTCCTGCGGATCAAGTAGAAAGCATTGATGTACTCAAAGACGCTTCCTCTACTGCCATTTATGGATCAAGAGGCGCAAATGGCGTCGTGCTTGTTACTACAAAAGGAGCACAGGCAGGGAAAACTGTTGTAAGTTACAATAGTTACGTAAAATTTAATACCCCTGAAAAGTACTTGAAAGAATTAGAGCCTTATGATTATTTGAAATATGTCTGGGCCAATGCTGCTGCAAACGGCGCTGCTTTTGAAGCTCCTTTTGAGCAATTGTATGGGTTGGGGGACAGTACGCGTCTCAATCCAGGAGGAATTGAAAGTTACCAAAATATGTCTACAGACGATCCGCAAAGGCTTTTACTGAATAATTCTACATCTTGGAATCATGATTTAACGCTAACAGGAGGGACCGATAAAACGAAAATATTGTTCTCCGTTAACTATTTAAACGACCAAGGGATGAAGTTAAATTCTTATGCAAAACGTATAAATGTGTCCTTTAATATCAACCAAAAAGTATTTGACAACGTTACATTAGGCCTAAATATACGTTATACAAATGACCAAGATATGGATGATGAAGGGACGTCAAGCGGTACGGGATCTATACTTTCTACTGCTTATCAATTCCGTCCTATTGCAACGAAACATATTTTAGGTGATTTGAATGCGCTCAATATTGGTGATGTAGAACAATACGGGCAAAACGTGTTGTGGGATCAATTCAGCCCTGCTTCGCGTACAGGTGATTATTTTCCACTTAACCTGAGCCAAAAAATACGAGGAATAGCCACCTTAAATTGGAATATTATCAAAGGTTTGACATACCATACAGTTTTAAATTTGGACGAATCTTGGGGACAGCAGAAATACTGGTCAGGAGCTATTTATAACAACTATATTGATCCTGCAACCGGCGATGCGACGTACGCAGGTGCGCTTAAATATGGAAAGTCTGATGGTTGGGGGCTTCAGTGGACCAACACCTTAAACTATGCTTTCAGTATTAATAAAATTCATAGCTTCGATCTATTAGCGGGACAGGAGGTGACCAATTCGGGGGGAACTGGGTTGAGTATTACGGCGGATCATTTCCCAGCTAATTTTACTAAGGCAGATGCATTTGCTCAAATTAATCAATTTAATCAGACAACCGGCACGAGCACATTTTCTTCAAGTGTATCCACTCCGGAT